>NZ_JBJUDF010000069.1:0-19727 GCF_046067725.1 Planktothrix sp. | reverse complement strand
ATTGCAATATCAACAGATACTAATAGGGTGATGAGATTGTATAGAATAAAATATCATCCTTAATTTACCTCCAAAAATCAGATATTAATTATGCTCAATTACAAAGGTTATAGGGATTTGACAAACAATTGATTATGGCTTATCATAGAATTAACATGAAATTCAATGTTTGAGGTTAAACAAGAAACTCTATGATTAACTTAAAAGATATTCATTCACTAACTGAGTTTCAGAGAAATGCAAAACAATATGTTAAACAAATCAAAGAAACTCAACAACCTTTAGTATTAACAGTTAATGGTAAAGCGGAAGTTGTTGTTCAGGATGCCATCGCTTATCAAGAGATTTTAAAACGTTTGGAATATGTAGAATCAGTCTTAGCAATTCGTCAGGGAATAACAGAATTTGAAAGCGGAGAAGGAAAACTAGCACGAACAGCTTTAGAGGAATTACGGAAAAATCATGACATTTCGCGTTGAAATTTCCCCATCTGCTTTAGCCGATGTAGAAGATATTTTTTTGTGGATGCAAAGAGAATCTCCTTCAAAAGCAGACGAATGGTTTAATGGCTTAGTAGAAGCAATTCTCACCCTAGAACAATTTCCTAATCGCTGTCCAAAAGCACCAGAAAGTGAAGATATCGGATTATAAATTCGTCAGTTATTTATAAAAAACATCGAATTCTATTTGGTGTTAGTAATAGCGATGTACAAATTTTTAGGATTCGTCATATTGCCCAAGATAGACTTTCATCAGATAATTTGTAAATTATTTATTTAATTAAAAATTCAAAATCTCTAGTATTCATTATTCCATTTCATATCAGGATAGGAAATAGGATAGGATTGATACGACTCACTCACTATCCTAATCGTTTAAGTATTCCAACACAGAGCATTAGAACGAGGGAAAAGGTTAAAGTTGTCCGAAACCTTTTTTCTTTTTCTCTTTCTTTTTCTTAGCTTTCGGCATCCCTGGATAACCGCCTCTCATCCCTCCCATTCCGGGCATTCCCATCCCCGGCATTCCCATTCCAGGCATTCCCATCCCCGGTAACATTCCTTGACTCATTTGTTGCATCATCACCCGCATTTTTTGGAAGTCACTGACTAACTTCATGACATCTTTTTCTTGCATTCCAGACCCTTTAGCAATGCGTTTGCGACGCGACGGAGAACTGGCTAATAAATCGGGGTTTTTACGTTCTTCAACAGTCATAGAATTAATCATCGCTTCCGACCGTTTGAGTTGCGCTTCTCCCTGGTCTAATTGGTCTTGGGAAATCTTATTCATCCCTGGAATTAACTTAATTAACCCCCCCAAAGACCCCATATTTTTCATCATCCGAGTTTGACGCAGGAAGTCGGTAAAATCGAATTTTGCCGTTACAATTTTTTCCTGCATTTTCTCGGCATCTGCCAAGTCAAATTCCTCTTGAGCTTTTTCAACTAACGTTAAAATATCGCCCATGCCTAAAATTCGAGAAGCAACTCGTTCAGGATAAAACGGTTGTAGCGCTTCAACTTTTTCACCGACCCCCACAAATTTAATCGGTGCTCCCGAAACCCGACGAATAGACAACGCCGCCCCACCGCGACTATCTCCATCCATCTTAGTTAAAATAGCTCCTGTAATCCCAATTTGGTCGTTAAAGGTGCGCGTTAACGTCGCCGCTTCTTGACCCGTCATGGCATCAACCACTAACAACGTTTCATGGGGTTCGATGGTTTCTTTAATTTGGGCTAATTCCGCCATCATGTCTTGGTCAATTTGTAGACGTCCGGCGGTATCAATAATAACGGTATCAATATCTTGACTGCGGGCATATTCCACCCCTTGACGGGCAATTTCTACCGGGTCAGCATCCGTCCCCATTTCAAAGACATGAACGTTAATTTGTTTTCCTAATGTGATTAATTGATTAATTGCAGCAGGTCGATAAATGTCCGTAGCGACTAATAACGCGCTGCGATTTTCTTTTCTTAAATGTAAAGCTAATTTGGCTGTTGCGGTGGTTTTTCCCGTCCCTTGCAACCCGGCCATTAAAATAATTGTTGGAGCCGTGTCCGCTTGCGCCAGGGGAACGTTACTTTCCCCCATGACATTGACTAATTCATCATGGACAATCTTAACAAACTGTTCTCCGGGTCGGACGCCGGAAATTACAGCCGCCCCCTGGGCTTTTTCCCCAACTTCCGCCACAAATTCCTTGACGACTTGCAGGTTAACATCGGCTTCCAAGAGAGCGCGACGAACTTCTTTTAAGGCATCTTGAATATTAGACTCACTAATTTTATCCTGACCTCGGAGTTTTTTCCAAGCGGATTCAAAGCGTTCAGCAAGGGCATCAAACATAGCAATTCGTTTAGGAATCAGATTAACTTCACCCTCTATAATAATATTGAAAGGGCTGTTATTGGTCGATAATCCCTGTGTAGGGGCGAGGAAACCTCACCCTTACAATTATTAAGGAGAAGAATTTAGTTAATCTCGGTGAATTTTTTCGATATTTTCATCAAAAATTGCTCCTCTTTGCGTTAAATCTTCTTTGACGTTATTAGATATTCCCGCATCATGCCAAAGTCGAGCTTCTTTAACATTTGCCCCAGTAAAATCGACCCCAACTAAATTAGTTAATGCTAATCCCGCTTGATGCAAATCGGCATTTTTTAAACAAGCTCCTGTTAAATTAGCATCGCTTAAATTACAGTTACTTAAATTGGCATCTTCTAAATTCGCCTGGGTTAAATTTGCTCCGCTTAAATTGGCTAATGCTAAACTCACCCGATGCAAATCTGCGCCACTTAAATCAGCATCACTTAATAAGGCTCCACTTAAATCAGCCCCCGCTAAATTCGCATTACTTAAATCGGCGGATGTTAAATCAATATCGGTTAAATCGGCTCCTCGTAAATAAGATTTTGTCAGTTTTGCACCACTTAAATTTAATCCTCTGAGATTAACGCCTAAGAGTCTTCCTTGAGCAAAATCTTCAAAGGGATTTAAACCCGCGAGTTCTGCTAACTCTAAAAAATTATCGTTTGGTGCGGATATAACCGCTTGAACTGTTGTTTGCAAAACTGAAAAATGACAACCATAAGCCGCTGCTTTTTGGGTTAATAATTGCAAATCTTCATGGTTATTATAATGGAGTGTCATTTCGTGAATCTCGGCGGGTAGGGGTTGTTCTTGTAACCAAAGTACAAGTTTTCGTTCCAATACCGCCAAACGATTTGGGCTAAGATTATGGGGCCAAAGTCCTTCTAAACCAGTCATAGGAGTTTTAAGGGTTGTAATCATTGATATAAGTCAATGGTTATAATTGAAAACATCCATTTATGCCACTGACCTAATCTTCATTTTCCTCAAAAATTGCCCCTCGTTTGACTAACTCGGATTTAATTCGGCTGGAAATTCCCAATGCTTGGGTGAAATTAACATTTTCTACGTTGGCATCTTTCATCTCGGCGCGGCTAAAATTGGCCCCAGTTAAGTTGGCTCCTTGGAAGTTGACCCCGGTTAACTCAGCATATTGAAAATTGGCGTTGGTGAGATTGGCATAACTTAAATTAGCATGGGGTAAATAGGCACTCATGAAGTCGGCTTGGGTTAAATTGGCATAACTTAAATTCGCCCTTGGCATTTTGGTGCGTAAATCAGCTTTAATCAGATTAGAATTACTTAAATCGGCATCTCGTAAATTAGCATTGGTAAAAATAGCATGGTTTAAATTAGCGGCTTTTAAATTAGCTCCACTCAAATCCGCTAACGTCAAATTAGCATAACTCAGGTTGGTTTGTTCGAGGTTGGCTTCTCGTAAATCCGCATAATTAAAATCAAGATTACTTAAATCCATTTTCGCAAAATCAATTAAGGGGTCTAATCCAATGATTTCGGCTTGTTGTAAAATATTCCCTGGATTTTCAGTTAGAAAGGGTCGCAGAATAGCTTGATGTTGTTGACAATAAACTTGAACTTGTTCCCATTGTTCTAACTGTTCATAGATTAATTTTAAATGATTAAAAGCACTGCCTTGACTGGGATAATTTTGATGAGCTTGGGCGAGAGTTAATTGCTGTTGATAAGCATCAATGGCGGGTTGCCATTGTTCTTGAGCAATATAAATTTTTCCTAATACTGATAATGCTTGTTCTTCTGTGTGGGGGTCTAACAATTGGCGGGCGAGTGCTAACCGTTGGCTTTGGTAGTTCAGGGCGTTGGTATAGTCTTTTAAATTATAATAAATATTACTGAGGTTAACTAAAGCATTGAGTTCGCCTTTAGGATCATGAATTTCACGGGAGATGGCTAAATGTCGTTGATAGCAATTAATGGCTAGTTCGGGGCTTAATAAAGCTTCGTGAACAACGCCTAAATTGCCCCATGTTGACCCTTCCCGTTTACGATCTTGTAGATTTCGATACAATTGGAGTGCCTCTTGCCAACAGGACAAAGCGGCTTGATATTGACCTATTTGATAGTAGGAAATTCCCTGTTTAAATAATTCGTTGGCTTGTTCTAACATCGGCATAGGGGACTGAATAGATTTCCTAATCCAGATTAAGCCAAATTTGCCTTTTTGAAACGATTTGTAGGGGCGAGAAAACCTCGCCCCCTACCCCCAAAGGAGATGACGGTTAATTTAAGTTTCGGTCACCCGTTGAGTCGGAGGTAAAATCACTTTTTGAGCTAAACCAACGGTTTTTAACAACCAAATTGACCACCAAGTCATATCAATTTCCCACCAGTTCCAGCCCGCTTTCGCCACATTCGGATAAGCGTGATGGTTATTATGCCATCCTTCTCCATAGGTGAAAATTGCCGCCCACCACAGATTCCGAGAATTATCCTCAGTCTCAAAGGTTCGGTATCCCCACATATGAGTTACGGAGTTAATCAACCAGGTACTATGCCATAACAGCACAGCCCGTAAAAATACGCCATACACCAACCATGACCAGCCGCCGATGCTATACAGGAGCACAGCAATGGGAATTTGCATTAATAAATGATAACGATCTAACCAACAATAAAAGGGATCTCGTGTTAAATCAGGAGCAAATCGTTTGTAATGGTCAGCATTAAAAAAGCTTTGACGAGGATAGAAAATCCATAACATATGACTCCACCAAAATCCTCGACGGGCGGAGTAGGGATCTTTATCTTCATCTTCGGTATAAGCGTGATGCAAACGATGTCCGGCGACCCAAAAAATCGGCCCCCCTTGTAATGCACAAACCCCAATTAAAGTAATCACATATTCTAACCATTGGGGAACTTTAAAACTGCGATGGCTTAATAACCGATGGTAGCCTAAGCAAATGCCAATACTGCCAAAAAACCAGTGTAGAAATATTGTGATTCCTAACGCTGACCAAGAAAAACACCAAGGCGCAAATAAAGCTAACGCATGAATTACACTAAAAAACGCAACTGTTAAACCGTTTAATTTCGGTTCATTTTCCGGTGAAGTTGCGACTTGAGACGTCATGAAAATCTCCTCAACCAAGTAAATGTTTGATCAATCGATGGGGGTTAATCTCGGTAGATTTTAAGATAACATAAATTTTTAGAAATCTTCCCCTTGCTCACAAAATTTTTAGATGAAATATTCCCCTCTATGTTTCTCCCGAATGGCAGGATTTTGATCAGTAAGTAACTTCCCTTTGTTTGAGTGAAAACCAAAATTTATCCTGGGGTTATGGGAGTTAACATCAAAGGAGTAATGGCTGGGTCTTGATAACTCCCTTGATGATAAAGTGTTTGCACCGCATTGGCGAGTTTTTGAATGGGTGCATCTTTCAAACAAAATCCATTTGCTCCTGCTTCTAACGCCTCTGATATGATAGATTCTTGGTCAGGCGTTACCAAAACTAAAATTTTGGAGGGAATGACATAGGAATTTCCTTGAACTTTTCGCGCCATGCGAATAAACTTGACCAAATTCATATCCGGTAGAGTGCTATCAACTACCGCAATATCAACATCAATCGATTCGAGTAAAACCAAGCCAGTTTCTGCATTCGTGGCTTCACTGGCGACTTCTATTCCGGGTTGCGATCGCAAATTTTTCCGTAGGTTCAGACGGGTTTCCTCTTCATCTTCAATTACAGCTACTTGAATTATATCATGTTTTTGTTGAATTTTCGTATAGTTGTCACATTCAGATAAATCATTGGGAGCACCACAGGCTGAAATTGTGCCAATAGAGTCGATATCTGCGGGAATGTTTTGTTTAAATTGTGCCATTTGTTCGGCACTTAAAATCTTAGATTCATCAAACCCAAATTCAACTTCGGTATGCAATCCTTTTTGTTTAACCCGGCTTAAATTATAGAATCGTTTATTAAAGGTTGTTTTCACAAATGCCCACAGACAACCAAGTAAATAACGGCGTTTAAACGGATCTTTTTCCAACCAATATTCCAGAAACTTCCAAGAATAAAATCGGGCATAATTCCGCAGCACTCCTTTCAGAACATCTTCCCGCGTCATCTGATCGGGTTTAATAATCGGAGTGACAAAATTATAATGAGAATAATCTCGAATTTCCACTTTATCTGCTAAATCTTGGAACAGTTCAGAAAACGGCCAAGGAGTATACATATTCCAGTTGGTCATATCCGCTTTCCAATCTCGCGCCATGCGATAGGATTCTTCAAGGGTTTCTGGGGTTTCATTGGGTAATCCCATAATAAATTGAACTTCTGCCAAAATCCTATTTTCTCGTAACAATTGAACAGCTTTTTTATTATCAGCGATTGTTGTTTCTTTGCGGAATAAATTCAAGTTTAATTGAGCAGCAGCTTCCGTTCCTAATGACACATGAACTAATCCCGCTTTGCGATATAATGGCAATTCTTTCTCATCTCGGAGAATATCTGTAACGCGCGTATTAATTCCCCAATGGACTCCTAAATTCCGATCAATTAATTCATTGCATAATGCCATAAATCGGGATTTATTAATTGTGGGTTCTTCATCGGCTAAAATGAAAAATCCAATCTTATGCTCTTTTACTAATGTTTCAATTTCATCCACAAAATGTTTTGGCGACCGAGACCGATATTTGCGCCAGAATTTCCATTGACAACAAAACCGACACCGGAAGGGGCAACCTCTGGAATAATTGGGAACCGCAACTCTAGTATTCAGAGGAGTATAAATATATTTATCCCAATCTAATAAACTCCAATCTGGGGTTAAAGTGTTTAAATCTTTAATTGGAGGATGGGCTGGGGTAGCGACTACTTTTTCTTCCTCTAAAAAAGCAATTCCTAAGATAGTTTGACGGTCTATTTTATCAGTACCATTAGCGATCGCTTTTAATAAATTAACCGTGACTTCTTCCCCTTCTCCCCGAATAATATAATCCACCCAAGGTGCTTCACTCAACACTTCTCGATACATATAAGTGGGGTGAACCCCGCCCATAATTGCCTTCGCATTCGGGCAAATTTGTTTAACTAATTTCAGGGTACTTTGAGATTTATAAATCATCGGAGTAATGGCTGTTGCTAAGACCACATCCGGTTGACGATCTTGCAAAATTTTGGCTAATTCGTCATCCTCAATAAAGTTACTCATCGCATCGATAAATTCGATGTCGGTAAACCCTGCGGTTTTCAACGCACCCCCCACATAGGGAGCCCAACTCGCAGGCCAATTTCCGGCAATTTCAGCCCCGCCAGAGTGATAATTCGGCTGAATCAACATGATCCGCATTTGCTTTCCTCCTGAAACGCTCAGTTTCTCTTCAGACTTGCGAACTCATGGAGATTATATAACCATATAAGAATTAAATTGGCAACGTTATCATAATTTAACACTTGGTCGTTAGGCGTTCACGCCTCAAAGCCCTTCAGGACTTACTACTTTTGCAAGCTATAGAAGTGTTCATCATAGGTTAGCCAGCGAGGACGCTGGCACTACCATACTTCAAACCATCACACACCGAGCTATTTTTACTCTCCCAACTGTAGGGTTGTAGAGTCGGAAGAGTTCTACAGAGTGCTGATCATTTGGCACAACGGCGCAAAATGTTGTGCAGGCGATGGTAAATCTATATAAAGAAGAAATGGCAAAGGATGGAGTTAATATTGATATCTTAAGTAAGGGGCAAAAAGGGCAAAGAGGTACTTGGCGAGAGGCTTATTCTTGGTTGTGGGATCATAAATTCTTGCGATGGCTTGATCAGAATTATTGGTCAATTTTGCAGGAACGAGCTAAAACAGTTTATGACTGGATACAGTTTAAAACAGAAAAGGAAGTGAAAGAACTGGTAGAGGTAACTAAAGCTCCCAGTTTACGAATTCCGCCGCCTTCTGTACCGGAAATTCCGCCAACTATTCCTGCTAATCAGTTGCTTTGGATGCGGATTGATTTAGAATATTCTAATTATCAGTTACTATTATTTAATAGGAGCCAACAAGGTAAATATTTACTTTGCCCGTCTTTTGGTTATGCCAGGAATTCAATTATCGACAAACCTCCGATTTTGTTACCTCAAAAGGATTCTTTGGCAGATCAGACTGGGCAAAAGTTTATATTTGAGGAAATGGGAAAGGAGGAATTTTTAGCTATTGCAATAAAGGAACCTTTGAATTTGCCTTGGTTAACTCCAAAGCAAGAAGAAGCGTTACCCGAATGGAATGCTGAACGCATTAAAGAATTATTTGAACAATTGGCACAGCAAGACAATTGGCAAGTATTTTATCAAAGTTTTGAGGTAGTGGAACGGGAAACCGAACCTTAAAAACCAGGCTTATAACCTACTCAATACTTTGAATCAATTTAATGTTACTTCTCAGCCATTCATTGACTAGGACTTGAACGTCTATGTTTTTCTGTTGAGCAATTTTAGTCAAAAAATCCTCGACATCAGGTTCAAGATAAATAGGATAATGAAACTTAGCATCAGGATGGTAAAACTTGCCTTTTTCGGCTTTAGAAAAATCATACTCGGATTTCATAATTTTCTCTCTTGATAATATTGTGTTTCCGTGAAAGTTGCTTTCCGTGCTGAAATAATCCGAATTCTACAGGAGGATCGTTCAGTTTGTTCAAAGGTATGAACAACAACCCTTAAAATCCCTATTTCATCTAAGCCTATGGTAATCCATCTATCTTCATCTTGGCTATGGTTTTCATCATAAATTGTTAATTGATCAGGATCACGGAAAACAGTTGATGCCAAACGAAAATTTAATTGATGCTTGCGAATATTTTGTTTTTCTTTGGCTGAATTCCAATCAAAATGATAATCCAAAGTTATTACTCAGGGTAAATTATGATTTTAACCATCATAGCATAGATGTGTTGGCTACAATTTTTAGAAAAAAACTAAACACAAGGAAGGAAAAAAACAATGAACCAACAACAGATAGCTGCTTATTATTTACTTATTCACAGACTGCTAGAATCTTCCATTGGAGAAGAAATGCAAATTTTAAACAAACACTCCGAGTTACTCGATCCTGGACTTTTGAAAGCGGTAATAACAGTTGCTAAATACTTTGAGAACAAAGGTCAATTAAATAACACTCAGTTTTTAACTGACCTTGGGACAATTTGAACAAGCTATTAATTACCATGAACAATCTTTGTGTATTAAACAGGAAATTAAAGACCGTCAAGGGGAAGCAAATTCACTAGGGAATTTAGGCAATGCTTACTTTGCCTTGGGGCAATTTGAACAAGCAATCAATTACTACGAACAGTCTTTATGTATTAAAGGAAAGATCAAAGACAATAAAGGAAAAGTCAATTCACTGGGAAGTTTGAGCAAGGCTTTGCTTTTCCTGGGAGAAGTTGAACGAGCAATAAATTACACTGAAGAGTCTTTAGCCATTAGTCAGGAACTAAAATATCGCCAAGGGGAAGTAAATTCATTAGAAAATTTAGGCATCGCTTACCTTTTCCTGGGAGAAATTGAACGAGCAATAAATTACACTAAAGAGTCTTTAGCCATTAGTCAGGAGCTAAAATACCGCCAAGGGAAAGCCAATTCACTGGGAAATTTAGGCATAGCTTACCACTATCTGGGGCAATTTGAACGAGCAATTAATTACCACTATCAGTAATTATGAAAATTTAATCAACGAAGTACAAGTTCTCCATTCTAGCCATCATGCCTGTTTTGAATTTGATCATCCTTTGGACTCTAAACTGCTATTAGCTGGTGGTCATTATATTAACTTTGGTCGGATTTTTACTTGGAGATTTTCAAACTTAGCCGAAGTGTTTCTCTCCTGCTGTGAAACGAATTTAACCGAAACCAAAATTACGGATGATCCTCTGAGTATTGCTGCGGGTTTCCTCTGTGCTGGGGCGCTAAATGTGGTGAGTACATTATGGAAAGTGGATGATTTGGCAACGGCTTTGTTTTGTATTTTATATTATCATGAAAAGCAGGATAAAAGTCGTTCAGAAGCGATTCGTCAAGCCCAATTTAAGCTGCGTAATTTGACAGGAGATCAATTATATGCTAACTATAAACAACAATTAGACGCTTATTTTGAGCAGCAAAACTGGGGCGAAAATCAAGCAGAAATGATTAAAATTCAACGATTACGATTAGACTTACTTTGTCGGGAACCATTACCCTTTGTCAGTCCCCAATATTGGGCGGGTTTTGTATCTCAGGGTTTAGCTTAGGCGGAAAATAGGGATACAATATATTGTGTCCCTACTGAGCATTTTTTGATCAATTCTTCTCAGACGGTAAAAAATCACCGTTAAGAACTTCTTCTACCGTAAAGGGAGACTCTGGGGGAAATTCATTAATCAATAAACCTGTTTCACCTGCGGCTAATTTTCTTGCATCTTCATAAGATTCATTAAAAATCTCTTCAAAAAACCGATATAAACTCGGACTGGTTTTGAAAGTATCTCGAAGGCGTATCCGATGTTCTATAATGGTGTACACCCAACTATTTGTTCGTTTTTCCGGCTGATATTTATACTTGAGTAAGTGCATAAGAAGTATCCTCAGATTACTTTTTAAAGCATTTTTCTCACTTCTCTCCATACTTTCTAGTTCCTCTAGGATATTTTCTAAATCTATATCGGCAAAATTCCCCTCTTTTAATAAGTTAATATTGGTTTGTAGCCATTCATAAAAATCCTGTTCATAAAGGGACTTGGTTGCCATTGATTGCATTGTTGTCATTGAGTTTAACTCCCTTTCTATTTTGTACATCAGTCTAAAAAATTGCATTCAGGTTAATGTTATTGAACAGTATTATCTTCAAACGTGACATCTTCATATAACGTCTCAATAGGAGCGCGAAAATCAATGCTGGTTAGATGAATTTCACTCCCTGGATGGTAAAATTGCAAAACCCAAAAACCATCACCATTTCGACGGAAGCATTCAACGCGCTGACGTTTCTGGTTAATTAAAATATATTCTTGCAGCGTTTCTAATTGTTGATAGTCAGCAAACTTGTCACCTCGATCAAAAGCTTCTGTTTTTGAAGATAAAACTTCAACAATTAAACAAGGATATTTTTTATAATTTGTTAATTCTCTATCTCTCGGATCACAAGTCACTAGAATATCAGGATAGTAATAAATATTAGCCGTATCGATTTGGGCTTTCATATCGGACATATAGACACGACAACCTCGACCTCGAACATGATTTCTTAAGGCTGAAGCTAAGTTTAAGCAAATGGTAACATGGGCATCACTTGCTCCAGCCATTGCATAAACTTGCCCGTCAATATATTCGTGTTTGATAGGGCTGGTTTCTTCTCCTGCTAGATAATCTTCGGGAGAAATATAATTTTGCTGTTGATTGGCTATCATGGTTTTAAAAATTAAGGGATTCTTAGGGAATGTTATTATAATTAATGATTTGCATTGATTATAACATTTTGTAGGAAGTGTGAACGCCTCTACAATTTAAAAGGTTGACTACGAAGGTTCAATAAATATATGATTAAAGTCTGTAATTGTATTGAAGAGTGTTAAAAATATCGAAAGGGAGTTTTTCCTAAACCGAATAAAGGGACAATAAATTACATCCTGTTCTTTTGATTAAAAACATCAAAATTATATGACTAATAAACTTCGCAATTTTATCATTTTTGGATTGACTATTCTGACTGCATTTGCAATTTTTGTTATGTCGCCAACAAAAGCTTATGCTTGTGCTTGTTGTGGATATGCTGGAGAATGGTATCAACGCACTGAAAACCTAGATTCTTCACAAGTTGAAACCTTGAATCAATTAAAGTTTTCTCCCTCGGCTAACCTTTATTTAACAGCAGCAGGGTTTGATATCATCAAAGGGATTTCATCTAATTCTGAAACTTATACTTTATCTCATTCTAAAAATAAACGGTCTTGGAATTTTCGTTTGGTAGATGGGTCGGGTAAAACGGGTAATCTGTCGTTGACTCTCCCTGAAAAAATGATAGCTTTTGGAACGGATTTTTATGATCAGCCTACTCCCAATTCACGACTGTATAAAGAATTAAGAATGGAAGGAAAAGTGGCAGGAAATGGAATATTTGCTGCGGGAATGGGTAGCGATAGCCGATTTCGACTGATTTTACAAGGGAGAGGAAATTATTGTTTAAATCGGACGGATTTTAAACACTGGAATTTACAAATTTTGGGTTCTGGTAGTTCCTTTTCTTTTTATGGTTTTTTTGAACAATAAAAGTAATTCAAGGGTGCGTACACGCACCCTTCAAATAATGCTTGGCTAAAAGGTGGTAGAGTTAGTGGGTTGACGTTTATGCCAAGCTGTGTAAGGAATGGAAACAACCCCCGCAATAATGGCATAGGTAATGACGGTATTGATAATTCCCCTTTCAATAAAGTCTAATTTGGGGAAATTTACGCTCACAAGTAGAATGGCTAAACCTGCGTTACGAGTTGCTGTTGCATAGGCTAAAACCGTTTGATTTTCAGGTTTTTTTCCTCCTAAAATATGACCACAAACTAGGGAAGCAATGGAGAGCAAACCGATAGCTAAGTAAGCACTAAATCCGGCATTGAGAACTTTTTCCAGACTCAAGGACAGGATAATAATTACAGCCAATAACAGCATTAATTTAGCAATTTTGGTTGCAGGTTCTACCAGATCATTTGCAAGTGTTGGTAAATATTGACCAATTAAAACACCAATTCCCATTGGCAATACTTGAGAAAATAAGATTTGTTGAGCAATATCTTGGGGGGATAACCAAGCTTCATTAGGATAGAATTGAGCTAGAATAAAAGCCGTTAAAGGAATACTAAAAATTGCTAGAATACAGACAGTAAATTGTAGACTGGCGACAAATTTGGGTTCTCCCCCAACTTTGAGGCTTTTAAAAGGAATCATGGGAGCACCTGGACAGGCAATCATCGCCCCAATTCCGATACGTTGCGCGACGGTTAAACCCGGCATCAAGGCAATTAATACACCCAATACAGGAACAATAATTAAGACAGAAAAAAGTGATCGCAATAATAAGGCCGGTTTCTGCCATAACCAAATAACATCCTGAAATGTCCAACGAATTGCCATTGAAAACATCAGTGCAAAAAGGGTTAGTTTGGCGTAATTAATAAATAGAGTTTTGATTAAGGCAACAGTAGGATTAACGAGTACAGCTTGGTCAGAAACACCAGGGATTTTTTGAGCAATTTCAACTGTATTCGTTCCGTTACGGTAAATAACTGTTCCAGCTTTAATTATGGTTAATTCTGAAGTTCCTGACGGGCTAATGATTACAATATATTGTTGATTTCCAACCGTGGCAATATATTTAATCGGATCTTTACTTGGGTTTTTAGCTGGAGTAATTGCAACAGCTACTTTTTTAACAATTACGGTTTTGTTTCCCTGATCATAAACATTGAGATAAGCTTTATTTTTTTCTCGGAAAACTCTCACAGCATAACGGTCATTTTCAAATAATAAAGCCGTATTTTCGGTGGCAATATTGGGGGGAGTTTTGGGGGATATTTCCTCGGAGGTTGCGGTTGGAGATTGAGCAATTAATTCTTGAGGAGGGATAGATTGATTAATCACTGAATTAGGATTAATGATAGCAAAAGATGCCCGGGTTAAGGAATGCAAGGTCACGGCTAAAATTAGGGTCAAAACTGCAAAAAAAGTAATCTTAAAACTTTTGCTAGAGAGTTTTTTAGAAATCCCATCAAATTTGAATAAAAACATAGATTCCATCTCCTATGTGCTTCTTACAATTAATTAAATATAGCGGGTAATATCTGGAGAATAAAGACTGAGATCTTAATAATGTCAGATTATAATCTGGGATGAGCATAAAAATCACAGACAACTCCCCGTCTCAACAAATCTTAATTCCGATAATCACAATTTGATCATTTAAGGTTTTAGTAACCGTTGGAAGTTGAATTTGAGCAGCAATTACAGTCAAGTTAGGAGAAAACTAATTTCTTTTTTAAATCCCAAAAAGTCTGTTATTAAAAAACGAAAAACAAGACCGGGTTAGAAGGAATCAAAACCGACATTGAGGATAAATATACAAGTATGTTTGTATTTTTATTTAGTTATACAGTTGTCAAAATAATTGTAATTTTTTTTATAAATCTATTTTTTTATAAAACTATATGGTAGGATAGTCGTGTTGCTATTTTCCCCCCAAGGAGTGAAAAACCATGCTCTTTCGCCAACTGTTCGACCCAGAAACCAGTACCTATACTTATCTAATTGCGGACGAAACGACTCAAGAGGCGGTTTTAGTTGATCCTGTGTTAGAGCAAGTAGAACGAGACTTCACTCTCTTGGAACAATTAGGATTAACCTTGCGGTATTGTTTGGAAACCCATGTTCATGCGGATCATATTACCGGAACTGGAAAACTCCGCGAACGCACCGGATGTTTAGGAATTGTTCCCGAAAACGCCATTGTTAATTGTGCCGATCGCTGGATTAAAGATGGGGAGATTATAGAGATTGGAGATGTTAAAATTCAAGCGATCGCAACTTTAGGACATACCGATAGTCACATGGCTTATTTAGTGAATGGGGATCGATTATTAACGGGAGATTCCTTATTAATTCGAGGTTGTGGACGTACCGATTTTCAAAGTGGAAATGCGGGATTACTCTACGATCATATTACTCAAAAATTATTGACTTTGCCCGATCAAACCGCCGTTTATCCGGGTCATGATTATCAAGGACGAACAGTTTCGACCATTGGAGAAGAAAAACAATTTAATCCTCGGTTTGTGGGTAAAGATCGAAACAGCTTTATTGAGATGATGAATAACTTAAATCTACCCAACCCGAAAAAAATTGCAGAAGCGGTTCCAGCAAATCAACAGTGTGGAAATCAAGCTTAAGCAAGATCACTAAGAAACCTGATTCAATTAAGATTCCAGATACAATTACCCGACTGAAAATATGGCTAACTTTATTGCTGACCAATTACAATCAATTGATGCGACCACGTTAAAACAAGAGTTAGATCAGGATAAAATTACCTTGATTGATGTCCGAGAACCTTCTGAATACGCAGGAGAACATATTTTTGGCTCAATTTCCATGCCTTTATCTACATTTGATCCGAACAAATTACCCATTAATAACTCAAAACCCTTTATTCTTTACTGTCAAACCAGCAACCGCAGCAGCCAAGCGGCTCAAAAATTATTTGCCGCTGGCTTTAAAAATATAACGCACCTACAAGGAGGATTAAATGCTTGGAAACAAGCTAAATATCCCACTATTGTTAATAAAAATGCACCGATTAGTATTATGCGACAGGTACAAATTATTGCGGGTTCATTGGTATTAATCGGAACCTTATTAGGGGCATTTGTTTCACCTAATTTTCTATTTTTCAGTGGATTTGTTGGGGCGGGTTTACTCTTTGCTGGAATTACTAATACTTGCATGATGGCACAATTATTAGCAAAATTACCTTATAATCAGCGTGTTTAAATTGGCATCAATGCAACGATATTTTCCGATTTTAAACTGGGGATTCAATTACAAAAAAACAGATTTAACCGGAGATTTAACCGCCGGAATTATTGTTGCGAGTTTGTTAATTCCCCAGGGAATGGCTTATGCCATGCTGGCAGGTTTACCACCTCAAGTGGGGCTTTATGCCAGCATTTTTCCTCAGATCGTTTATGTCTGTTTAGGAACCGCTTCCATGCTCTCGGTTGCTCCGGTCGCCGTTGATTCTTTAATGGTCGCAACCGCCGTTAGTGCGATCGCAAAAGAAAACACACCGGAATATTGGGGATATGCCTTAACCTTAGCATTATTAGTTGGAATTATTGAACTGTTAATCGGAATTTTCCGGTTAGGATTTATTGCCAATTTTCTCAGCCAAGCGGTAATTTCTGGTTTTATTAGTGCCGCCGCTATTCTGATTGGATTTAGCCAAGTTAAACATCTATTAGGAATTAAAATTCCTCAAACCGAATCCTTTTTAAGTACCGTTACAGCGATTTTTCAAGAAAGTCCTCATCTCAACGGAATTACGTTAATATTAGGGGGGTTAAGTATAGCCTTATTACTTTATTTTAATCGAGGTTTAGGACAAGATCTCAAATCCAGAAATATTCCGCAATCAATCATCATTCCTATCACCAAAAGTGGGCCTTTAGTTGTTGTGATGGGGAGTTCAATTGTAGTCGGATTATTCCATTTAGATCAATCCTTTGGGGTTAAAGTGGTGGGAGAAATTCCGAAAGGCTTTCCACCCTTAACACTACCCAATTTAGATTTAAACCATCTGCAATTATTAGGAACCTCTGCCTTAGCCATTAGTTTTGTTGGCTTTATGGAAGCATTTTCTGTGGGGCAATTTTTAGCCAGTAAACAACGGAAAAAAGTTGAAGCTAATCAAGAATTAATTGCCTTGGGATCTGCAAATATTACCGCCTCATTCACGGGAGGCTATCCAATAACCGGAGGGTTAAGTCGTTCTGTTGTCAACTATTCCGCCGGAGCAAATACCGGGTTAGCATCAGTCATTACCGCCGTATTCCTGATGTTAACGGTTTTGGTTTTAACACCTTTATTTTATTATTTACCTCAAACCAGTTTAGCTGGTATTATTTTAGTTGCCGTTGGTAATCTTCTCGATTTTTCTACTTTGAAACGGTTGTGGCAATATAATAAACTCGATGCAATGACCTGGTGTGGTACGTTTGTTGCGGTTCTCTTCACCCGTGCAGAACAAGGAATTATAATTGGGGTTTTCATTTCTTTGCTATTACATTTAGTCCGAACCAGTAAACCCCATATTGCCATTGTGGGACGGGTGGGAAATACAGAACATTTTCGTAATATTCTCCGTCATCCAGTCACAACTTGCCCTCATATTTTAGCGGTGCGAGTCGATGAAAGTTTATATTTTGTGAATACAAAATATTTAGAAAACTATTTATTAAAGCTCGTAACAGAACAAAAGGAAATTGAGTATTTACTCTTGGTTTGTAGTGGAATTAATTTAATTGATGGCAGTGCTTTAGAAACGCTCCAACATTTAATTGATGATTTAAAGGGGATGGGAATAGAATTTTATTTATCTGAAGTCAAAGGCCCGGTTTTTGATCAATTAGAAAAAGTTGGGTTTGTGGATAAATTAGGACGCGATCGCATTTTCTTAAGTACAGACCAAGCCATGAAAGAATTATCTCAACGCGTTTAAACTTCAGCCCAATCATAATATTTTAAGGGGGATAAAGGGTTGGAAAATCTAACCCCTAAAATAAAATAGGGCAACCTCTCCGGTTCTTTGTTACCCAAAGATGAGATAATTTAATCGACTTGTATGAATCAGGATTTTTATGCACGATTCTAGTGTAAAATCACCGACCCGTAATTTTTCGCTCCTTGCTCCTGTACCCGCAATTCATTTACTTTCTGCTCAGGAGGTTTGTGAACAGGAGGGGAAAGTAGCCTTTGGAAGTCGTGAATTTGAAGTGTTTCGCAAAATTGACCAAGATCGCAATGAACGCCCCGTGAAGGTGTTAATTTATGCTTCTGAACAAGAAAATCGCTCGTTTATTCCCAAAGTCACCTGGCAAGGATTATATATGGGTCATGTAGACTCGCGGCGAGGTCGTCATCCTCAAGGGATGAAATATCGTCCCGCGACAACCGTAAACGATGCTTTAGATGCGGCGGTTTTTTGGGAAGTGATGGATCTTAAACCTTTAGAAATTTCCGTGAATATTTCTAACTTTAAACTCTTGGGTAAAAAAGAACCCTTTCCCTCTCGATTTATACCCGAAAAACCGTTAATCATTCAATATTTTTAAAAGATCCATAAAAAGGTTAATCATCACTTAGATTCTCAATTGTTTTTAGTTTTTGGAAATCCTGCCCTTGCCAGCACAACACCGATTTTGATAGCCATCATCCCAACTACGGCACTCCCAAAAAAATAAAGGAACAAGGTCTGGGGATCTCCGTTGACTAAAAAACGATTGGCTTCTAAACCATAAGTCGAAAAGGTTGTATAAGCCCCACAAAAACCCGTTGTTGTCATCATCCGTAATTCTGGGGAAATCAGCCGAATATTTTCTAGTGCTAACGTTAAAATATAAGCAATCAATAAACAACCCGTTACATTAATAAAAAATGTGCCGTAAAAGCCAAATTCTACCCCAAAAATTGCTTGAAAAGCTTCAGTTAGATAGAAACGGCTTAATGCGCCAAAAATAGCCCCAATTGCCACAGCTAGGTTATACTTTCCTTTGAAAAACTTCATTCTTTTTTCCTTTAGCTAATGTTTTTTAGGATGGGACAACAACCTGGGCGATCGCCACCCCCATCATCACCGCCATCAACCCCAGAATTGCACTTCCAGCCCAATAAAAAGCGGTGGAAAATCTTTGTTTATTTCGCCATAAAATCAGAGTCTCAAACCCATAGGTTGAAAATGTTGTGTAAGAGCCTAAAAAGCCTGTTCTAATGAGTAAATCTAATTCTTGAGGATAACCTGTTATTCCTTGAGAAATCGTAAAAAAGAAACCTATGGCTAAAGATCCGGTTAAATTAATGAGTAAAGTTCCATAGGGAAATTGGGTTCCGAATTTAGCTTTGGCCCATTCTGTCAGTTGATACCGAGATAGGGCTCCGGCTATGGCTCCTGCCGCGATCGCTAAAACATTAGTGATGTCAGACATGAGATAGAATTTATCCCGTACTACATTTAAAAAATCATCTAAAAATTATGATAATGTTCCCTTTCAAATCTGCCTCCGCAATCTGATTATTTCTCAAACTTAAAACTTGTAATCGTATAGTGGTAGAGAACAGGGAACAAGGAAAAGTAGGTTATTACGGTTCACTTCAGTCTTAGGGACTCTGAGCTAGGGCTCAACAGACAACAGATAATAAAAAAGAGAGAGTCGCTTTTGCAACTCTCCCTACCATCAGGGTGCATCTACTTAACATAATATATCGTTTTTGGGGTGGGGGGTCAAGCCCCCTATTGAAAGATCCTGTAAAAAATTTCTAAAAATTGTTAAAGTTCTGTAAATTAATCATCGGTAATGGGAAATGGGTACTATAGCGCTACGCATTACAGTTAGGACATTTCTGAATTCTCAAACCCTTTCACTTCTTACTGTTCCCTGTTCCCTGTTCCCTCTTCAAGTAGCGCTATATGAGTGATTAGCCATTGTCACCTGACATCCTACTAAACAGGCATCTGGCCTGTTCCACACAGCCCACACCTTTACTTTTGCAAAGCTTAACAGGGTTATAG
>NZ_JBJUDF010000068.1:0-5944 GCF_046067725.1 Planktothrix sp. | reverse complement strand
TAAGATCATAAAATAAATCTTGTTTAGTTTTAATAATTTCTACCATGATTTCTGTCAGCATTTCTTTTGTAATGTCGTCATCAATTGATAATTTCATGGTTTACAATGTCAAATTTAGTTTTTAAAATTATAGCATATTTTAAATAATCAGCAAGTTTATACTTTAATTGCTGTGCTAATTGTCCACCTCTTTGTAAAATAGTTAGATGATCTGTATCTAAAATATACATATAATTAATACTTAATTTTATTTCTCGGATTGACGATATTGATTACCTAATTTTACCGCTTCCTCAAACGCTAAATTATCAGCAAATGTTCCCGCTATTTCTTCCCACCAAGGAACGGATTTTTTTAACATTAATGGATAATATTTTTTTGACTTGATTCATTTCTTTTTCTAAAGAAATCACCTTTTCTTCTAATTGTTGTTGTGATAAAGACATTTTATTGGTACTCCTGTAAAGTTAACTGATTAGAACTATGATAACATTTTAACACAATTGAGAATGTAGGGGGGATGGTAGTGCGTTAGCGCAGCTTACCGTAGGTATCGCTTTTTAGATGTAGAGGAGTTTAGAGTGCGATCGCTTTATTATTATTTACCTACATTTAAAAAACGCTAATTGCTCACCCTACAGTTATTAAAAAATATTTTTATTTACCTACATTGACAGCAGTCTTATCTAAGGGAATAAACTCAATATTAAATTGCTCAAATAACTCAAAAAAAATCAAAAGCTAACTTTTTGTCTTCTACTTGATATAAAATAATTGTTTCCAGTCGCAAATATTTCTTGATAGCTAAAGCACATTGAACACATTATAAACTAGGCTAATTATTAGCTATTTCTGCTAAGTCTTGTTTTTGTTTCGGTGTTAAATAGTTCATCAAGGATAAATTTTATAATTCCACCCAATTCTCTAAATTTAAACCCTCAACTCTAGCTAAGTCAGTATTATTATCAACCCTAATTAAATCCTTAGTAGTCGCAAACCCAACTATCGTCACCCTTTCTTTGGCGACAAACAGACTGAGGGAAGTCCATCGCAAGATTAAAAATGGATCATCATAACTAGGATAGGTCAGTCTGAGGAAAGTTCCCAAACCCTAGTGGGACTTAAACCTTAAACGCATAATTGGAATCAGGGAAGGTTTAAACTCAATCTTTTGGTAAGATTAGCTGTGATCCACACTCGCTTATCAACAATTGCAATGGCACCAACCCTACTTTTTAATGCGCTGAGACAAGCAACCGATGAAGAAATGGCTCGTGACCCCTCCGTGTTTGTGTTGGGAGAAGATGTGGGTCACTATGGCGGTTCCTACAAAGTCACGAAAGACCTTTATCAAAAATATGGAGATTTACGGGTTTTAGACACTCCCATTGCAGAAAATAGTTTTACTGGAATGGCCGTTGGTGCTGCAATGACGGGGTTACGGCCGATTATTGAAGGGATGAACATGGGATTTTTGTTACTCGCCTTCAACCAAATTGCTAACAATGGGGGAATGCTGCGTTATACCTCTGGAGGCAATTTTAAAATGCCTTTGGTGATTCGTGGCCCTGGTGGCGTAGGCCGTCAATTGGGTGCGGAACACTCTCAACGGTTAGAATCTTATTTTCAATCGGTTCCGGGGTTAAAAATGGTCGCTTGTTCGACTCCTTATAATGCTAAAGGGTTACTGAAAGCGGCGATTAGAGATGATAATCCGGTTTTGTTTTTTGAGCACGTTTTATTATATAACCTCAAAGAAGATATCCCCGACGAAGAATATATTGTCCCGATTGATAAAGCGGAAGTGGTCAGACGCGGAAAAGATGTAACGATTCTGACCTATTCTCGGATGCGTCATCATGTGATGCAAGCGGTTCCAACCTTGGTGAAACAGGGTTATGATCCAGAAGTAATTGATTTAATTTCTCTCAAACCTTTGGATTTTGATACGATTGGTGAATCCATCCGCAAAACCCATCGCGTGATTATCGTTGAAGAATGTATGAAAACCGGGGGACTGGGAGCAGAAATTACCGCTTCAATTAATGATCGTTTATTTGATGAACTGGATGCACCTGTATTGCGATTAGCGTCTCAAGATATTCCGACACCTTACAATGGAGCTTTAGAACGACTCACGATTGTTCAACCGGAGCAAATTGTTGAGGGGGTTCAGAAGATTCTGAGTAAGAAATTTTAATCAGTTATTAGTAATCGGTGTAAAAGTTAAGAGTTAATAGTTAACAGTTGATAACTCTTAACTCAAGCTTAAAAAATGATGACTGATATACGGGCAGAAAAACCACTGATATACGGGCGGGAAAACCCCGCCCCTACGACTGATCAATAATTCCTATGCGAAAACAACGTTCTGTTTTAATTTTGATTTTGGTGGTGATTATCGCCTCCATTATTGTTCTGGTGAATATTCCTTTACGATTAGGTTTAGACTTACGGGGAGGTTCTCAACTTACGATTCAGTTGAAACCTTCAGAAGCGGTTCCAACGATTGATGAACGAGTTCTGATTTCAGTTCAAAGTGTGATTGAAAATCGAGTCAATGAACTGGGAGTATCGGAAGCCTTAGTACAAACCGTTGGACAAGATCAAATTGTTGTACAGTTACCCGGAGTTAATAATCCAGAGGAAGCCGAACGGGTTTTAGGAGGAACGGCGCAATTAGATTTTCGAGAACAAAAAGCGGGAACGGAACAACAACTTCCGGTGGAATTACAAGTTCAGCAAGGAATTAAACAACAAATTGAAGCAGCTAAAAAAAAGGGAGATTCTCAAGCTTTAGCAACGGCTATTGAATCTTTAAATAAAAGTAATGAAGCGATCGCTCAACTTTATAATAGTCCGGTTTTAAGAGGACAAGATTTAAAAGATGCCTATCCTGAACCCGTCCAAAGCACAGGAAACTGGAATATTGGTTTAGTGTTTAGTTCCGAAGGTGGCGACAAATTCGCGGAACTCACCAAAAATTTAGCGGGAACGGGTCGAACCATTGGGATTTTTCTGGATAATGATTTATTAAGTGCACCGTCGGTTCCTGTGGAATTTGCTGATACGGGAATTACCGGAGGTCGGGCGGTCATTACAGGACGATTTACGGCGGAAGAAGCTAATACTTTAGCGGTACAATTGCGCGGAGGTGCATTACCGGTTCCTGTGGAAATTGTAGAAAATCGTACCGTTGGAGCCACATTAGGGCGAGATAGTATTAACAAGAGTGTTTATGCTGGGGTCACGGGTTTAATTTTAGTTCTGATTTTCATGGTAATTTATTATCGATTACCCGGATTAATAGCGGATTTTTCTTTGTTAATTTATGCGTTATTAAGTTTAGCTCTTTTTGATTTATTGGGTGTAACTTTAACGTTACCGGGAATTGCGGGTTTTATTCTGAGTATTGGGATGGCGGTGGATGCAAACGTTCTAATCTTTGAACGAACTCGTGAAGAATTGAAAGCTGGAAAAACCCTATATCGTTCTGTAGAATCGGGTTTTTATCGAGCTTTTAGTAGCATTTTAGATGGTAACGTCACAACCGTTATTGCTTGTGTCGCTCTATTTTGGTTAGGAACCGGATTAGTCAAAGGTTTTGCCTTAACATTAGGATTAGGGGTAGCAGTGAGTATGTTTACGGCGATTACTTGTAGTCGTAGTTTTCTGTTTCTGGCTCTTGATTTCCCAGAGTTAAGAAAACCTCAATTATTTTGCCCAAATTTAAACAAAAACTTGATCAGTAATCAGTGATCACTCATCAGTCATCAGTGTTCAGTTTTTAATCTCTATTCTTTAGCGAACCAGGACTAACAACTCATGATTAACTCTCCACTGATTACTGATCACTGATAACAGTCAACGCTCAACACTTAATTTATTTATGGCTTTTAGTGTTATTAAACAACGTAATTTATGGTGGGCAATTTCCAGTGCGATTATTCTCGCTGGAATAATTGCGATGGCTATTTCTTGGACTCGCCCGGATATTGGATCTCCTTTACGTCCGGCGTTAGATTTTGTCGGAGGAACTCGCCTTCAGTTGGAATTAGATTGTTCAGTTCCGAATAATTGTAATGGCCCGATTGAAATTACAGAAGTTCGGGAGGTTTTAGCGGCTCAAGGTTTAGCTAATAGTTCGATTCAATTGTTAGATAAAGATGCGGGTAAAAACGATAAGCAAATTGTTTCGATTCGCACAAAAAGTTTGAATGTTGAAGAAAGAACTAATTTGCAAAATGCCTTAAGTCAAAAAATCGGAGCCTTTGATCCCAAAGGAACTCAAATTGATACCGTTGGCCCTACCATTGGTCGTCAAATTTTTCTATCAGGATTAACGGCTTTATTATTATCTTTTGCCGGAATTACGGTTTATTTAACGTTTCGGTTTAAGTTAGATTATGCGTTTTTTGCCTTTGTTGCATTATTCCATGATGTTTTGATTACTGTTGGAATTTTTTCAATTTTAGGATTAGTTTTTGGTGTAGAAGTTGATAGTTTATTCTTGGTTGCTCTACTAACAATTGTAGGATTTTCTGTTAATGATACGGTGGTGATTTATGACCGAGTTCGGGAAGTGATTTCCCGCAACCCGGATCTTCATATTAATCAAGTGGTGGATAGTGCCGTAGAACAAACCTTAACCCGTTCTATTAACACCACATTAACGACTCTGTTACCTTTAATTTGCATTTTCCTGTTTGGGGGTGAAACGCTGAAATATTTTGCCTTAGCTTTATTAGTCGGCTTCGTTGCTGGAGCTTATTCTAGTATTTTTATCGCCAGCACGATGTTAGCTTGGTGGCGAAATCGCCAACCCGCTTCTGTGTCTTTAGCAACGGAAAAAGATTAAATCAGGGATCAGTTATCAGTGATCAGTTATCAGTGAAAGAGTTAAGGGTTAATCCTTGTCAACTGTTAACCAAAGCTTAGAAAATGATGACGGATTACTGATGACTGATTACTCTTTTTAAGATCAATGAATAGGAGTTAAATTCCAGTCGGGACGAAGGTTTTTTGCTCCTCTTAAATAGGGATGATAAACTTGGGTTTTGTGGCTGGGTAAGTTAACATGAACTAAGAAGCGAATACACTTTTGTAAACTGCCTTCAACGTGCATTTGTTGAACATCTAATAAAGGAACATTGTGCCAATGGGGGCGTTCACGGGCGATGGCGGCGGGGAAAATAGCATCTAAATCTTTAGTCACAGAAAACGTGACACTAATAATATCATCAGGCACCAGTTGATTCCGGCTTTCTAATTCATCTAATAATTCCGTGACCGCTTCCCGAATGGCTGCAATGGAGTTATCTGAAACCGTTGTTGCGCCACGAATTGCACGAACTCGCCAGTCCACAAACAAAATCCTCCGATCTTAAGATGTTCATCCTTCCCAGTTTAGCAACAGAGGGAGACGGGAAAAAGAGAATCAGCCAGACCCAGGAAAATCGGTGTTCTAACGTTCTGAGTTGTCGTGCTTCTGTTGTTGCTGGACTCAATGATGAGCTAACCTTTTCACTAAGATACACCTTACTGCTGACCACCAGTTCAACAGACACAAATATGTATAGGTGCTTTTAAGCGCGACTTCGCCTTCATCCACAAGTTAAAACTACCGAGTTGGAGGCTGCGTCAATCATAAATTTTGCTGGAGATACAGAAAAATTTTGCGATCGCTGCTACAATTAGAGATAACTGATAACTGATAACTGATCTTGCCACAGTTGCTAGTCGATAGCGACTGTGGTATTTCTGTGGAATTGACACTCTCAGGTCTGAAGACGCGCTCGATTCTGCGGACAGAATTAGTTTAATCTAATTCTCGCTACGACTGCCAAAGATCGTCTACTGAGTTGAGTAAGCGACAAACCTAATCTTCCCGATACTTTTCTCAGAATATTTGCTGCACCATTTAAGTCAGCATTAACAAAAAAAC
>NZ_JBJUDF010000067.1:0-2792 GCF_046067725.1 Planktothrix sp. | reverse complement strand
GGGTTTGGTCTCCAAACCCCTACAGAATTTTTTCACAAATTATTTGGGATTGCTATAGAATATGAGTAATACAAATTATCCCTCCTAAATCTATTAAAAAGGAGGGATATATCGTAAATATTCAGAATTTTATATTAGGTTAAGGGTTGACTTAAACGACGATAAACTGTTGCTAACCCATCGGAGTCTCCCACATTTCCAGGGAATAAAACGACGGGTAAATTGGGGTATAAAGGATGGTTAGAAGAGGTTTTCACCATTGAACAACCGGCTAACACTTGACCGAGTAAGCGTGCTGTTTTTAAGGCTAATCCTTTACTCAAAACATCATTAGAGGTAATCCCGCCTTTACTAATTAAAAATCCAATATCTTTTGGTAAACCTCGAACAATATCCATGAGTAAATCAGAGACTTTAATTCCAAAGGCTAACCGAGTTTCTACCGTATCAAATTGTAATTCTTGACGACTGGTATAAATGACAGGCGTTTGACCCGCATGATGAATGGTATCAACTTGGTCTAAAATTTGTTGTAAGAGTTCCTGTCTTTGAGTCTCACTTTCTTCTAATAAATGGGAAACATCCACTTCAATTCCTACAACTCCAGGTTCTTGTAATAATCGTTCTAATTGTTGAGTGGATTTTTTAACATGAGAACCCATAATCACTACACCCGGTTTTCCATTTCGGGTATATTTTGCCATTTCTTCTGCGGGAATCGGTTGATTTCCCAATGCGGCTAAAGACGTTAAAATACTCGCCGCACTGCGGAATAAAAAGCGTTTTCCTTGACTAGCGGCGGTAATAATATCCGAGGCGAATTGATCAAAATCTTTTTGGGTTTCACCATCAACAACAACACATTGATTCCCCGTTAAACCCATTAACCGAGGTAAAGTTCCTACCCGAACATCGGATAACAAAAATTGTTCTACTTTTTCCGATGGAATTTGACCGTTGGTTTTTTCGGTGACATAATCGGGTAAATAACTATGGTGATAAGCAAAGACTGAATCTTTAGCAAATTCTGTTTGATGAACGGGGGTTTCTACTCCATCAATGATTAAATAATGAATACTATTGCGGGTAATTCTTCCGCCTTCAAAAAAGGCTGGAACTAGAAAATGAGCATCAAAGGGGCCCAGTTCTTCGGCGATGACATCGGTTTCTACTGGGTAGTGACCTCGCAGGGTAGAATCAGAACGACTGACTACTAAAAAATCAGTGATTGATTCGGCGGCGAGAGCGAGTTTTAAATTTTGGGTGACTTCACGGGTAACGGAAGCGGCTTGTTCGGGTGTTAAGGCTCTGGTATTGGTGAGAATAAAGAAAATCGGAGATTGGTCAGCTAGTCCAATTCGCAGGGTATCTACATCCCACTGAGTCAGCAACAAGCAACTATGAACGGTTTGAGAACCTGTGGGGTCATCGTCGAGAACAATAATTTTAGGTCGCATTGGAGTTCCTATCACAATTGTGTTGAGGTTATTCAAGGATTTTTTGGATATTAAGAAAAGACTACCATTGTTGACATCCGCCTCACCATAAACGGACAGAGATTCCATCTATTTAAGTTACAAAAATTGACAACTGCTTAAATTTTGGCGGGTTGACGCTTGTTTGGGTGCTGTCAACCGGGATAGTCTGACCCTTCCTCCGCGTGCGGTTAGAGTCTCCGTACATCCCTTTGGTGACACTTCCAGATCACTTTGATATCACCCTATCAATATTGTTCAACTCCTGGGGGAGTAAAGCGAATTTCGATGCGTCTTCTTGTTTCATCAGAAGTACGATTTTGTGACGCATATTGTCCTGAAGGTAAAAATAATTGTGCGGCTGAATAAGCTCTAAATTTTAACCCTTTTAAACGACCTTGTTCTTGAATAGCTTGGAGTTTTTTAACAACTGCTAAAGAGCGCATTAATCCTAAATCAGCATTGGAACCTGGTTTGAGATTTTTAACAGGTTGACTTCCCTGTGCAACTTGTTCTAAGATTTGATCTAAATTACTAGCGGGATTAAAGGTTTCTTGACCGTCAGTATGACCGATCACATCCACTACATAACCTTGATAAACTTTAGAAAATTTCTCTAATTTTTCCACCACATTGCCTTCAATAAAAATTCGCAACCCTTCCGGTAAATCTGCCTTACCTGTCTCAAATTTTAAAGATCGCCCCTGAGCATCTCGATCAGAATCTTTAATCACAATGACGGGTGGAGCTTTTAATCGTTCAATTTCTTTTTTAAATGAACTAACTGTTAATTCTAACCCTTGAATTTTCTGATCTTTTTCTTTTGAATTAGAAGTTAATAACGATGATTTAACAATCGCTAATAATAAAAACAAGCTCATAATTAAAAAAGCATTAGACATTAAATCTGTAAATGCTTGCCAGACATTCAAATCTTCCGATGAATTTTTAATTTGAGTCGGACGACGCATAATTTTAAACCTTTAATAATAATATAGTAATCCTATTTGATTTAGGGTAGGGGCAATTCATGAATTGCCCCTACGGTAAGGGTTTGAGTCATAGAGGTTATTACAACGGATTTAGACTTGCTATAATTACAAAACTTACCCACTTGTACCCAAGAAACGGGGTAACTCATACGAAAACCTGAACTCAGGATCAATCTCCTGATCTAGCCGAAAATCTCCAGCATCAGTCCTAAAATTTAGTTTACCAAAATTTTGGTTTATTATTCTTAATTCCCTTATTACCGCTTTGTTCTTTTAAGAGTTTAAGTACCTGAGATAAATCGGATTTCATCTCAATAATATACTT
>NZ_JBJUDF010000066.1:0-19912 GCF_046067725.1 Planktothrix sp. | reverse complement strand
TCCAGCCGTATGTAAAGCGATCGCATCAAAATATCCCTCTACAACAATGGCTTGATCCTGTTTACTAATCGCATTTTTCGCTTTATCTAACGCAAATAAAGTCTTACCTTTATCAAATAATTCAGTTTCAGGAGAATTGAGATATTTAGGTAGTTCATCCCCTAAACTTCGACCTCCAAATCCAATCACTCGCCCTTGACTATCCTGAATTGGAATCATTAATCGATCCCTAAAGCGATCATAATAGCCATTCCCCGTTTTTCGAGGTACAATTAACCCCGCTTGTTCCACTAATTCTGCTGGAAAATGTTTCTGTTCAACGAGATAATCATATAAGGTTTCCCATCCTTGGGGGGCATATCCTAGCTGAAAATATTGAATCGTTTCTTCTTTTAAATGACGTTTTAATTTTAAATAATCTAAGGCTTGCTGTCCTTCTGCTTGTCTTAAAGCGTGTTGATAAAAACCCGTTGCGATCGCTAAAATTTCATATAATTGTTCTCGTAAAGAAATCTGCTTTTGTAATTCCTGACGTTGTTCAGGTTCTAAGGTTTTTACTGGAATTTGATAGCGTTTTGCTAACTCTAAAACCACATCACTAAAAGAACGTTTCTCTAAATCCATGATGAATTTCATGGCATTTCCCGCCGCCCCACATCCAAAACAATAAAACATTTGTTTCGTGGGACTAACTGTAAAACTAGGGGTTTTTTCTTCATGAAAGGGACACAACCCCACAAAATCTTTCCCCCGTCGTTTCAAGACCACTTTCTCGGAAACGACATCATAAATATCAGCACGTTCTTTAACGTCCTCTATGGTATCGGGATGAATTCGGGGAGTTAGCATTGGAGATGAGATTAAACTTGTAAATCTTTATTTTGCCATAAAATACCCTGGATAATCTCTTTATGAGGCTGTATTGTACAGCTATCAGTGTTAATCTTTATGGTTTTTATTTTAACTATCAGATCTGTTGCTATCATGCTTTATCTGTTTCTATTATGTTTATAAGATCCATTAAACACCTATATTTTCAAGACTCCAATCTTCAAACCTCAACCCAGGAACTCGTTCAAAATCCTGTCGATTTCGTGTTACTAAAATTCCATTTTTAGAAATTACAGTTGCAGCAATGCGTAAATCTCTTGTACCAATTCTAACTTTTTGACGGACTAACTCTATATAGCAATTGTAAGCATCCTGATCAAAATCTAAGACTTGAATTGTTTGAAAGAACTTTAATCCATCCTGTAAACCTTTATAACCCCAAATTAATCGATTAGATTGAGAAGATTGCTGGATTGCATTTAACCATCCTTTTACTTGTTCTTCTACTGTAATAATATTAACAGTAATGGCGTTAGGATCAGTTTTAATAACACGCTGTATAACTACAGGATGCTGATTTTGAAAAAGTGTAATATGATCTGTATCTAGTACCCACAAACTCACTTTATTTCCTCCTTTGCTTCAAGCTGAAAATAATATTCTTTCATTTCAGCATCAAGTTGATCTCGATCTGCTTTTATATAATTTTGTACTTCATCAAAAAGTGGGTTATCTTTATACATTCCTGCAAATTTCATCCAAGGATGTTCCGATTTGGGGAGAGGAATTTCTAACTGCACAATTTCACTTTGTTTCAGCATAGCATTAACTTGTTCTAATAATTGTTCTAGTGCTGCTTCTCGACTTGAACCTTTAGCTTTACAATCTAAACCTAATACTGTTACTATATATTCCTCATTCTGTTGTTGAATTAACACAGGATAAGTCAAGTTGGCAATAGATGGAGATGACGATTGAATTAAGTTGACAGTCATAGAACTATCCTTTTTTAATATAATTCAGTCTTATTATACACTATTTGAAGTTATAAAAACGGTTTTAGTTACTGGAGTAACTTGGCTTTTAGCTCAGAAATTAGCGTTGAGATTGCATTCTTTAGGTCAGGATATTACCGTTTTATAACGTAAGTGAATAAGGAGCGATCGCTTACAAAAATCAGGTTTCAATAGTATGGAAAATCAGAAATTTCCCACACCCGATGTCCAGTAATAGCATTAACCTTCACTGAATAATCGGTATCGCTTCCAATAAAGAATGATTTTCCCAACTCCTAAAGGGTTGAATTTGGGTTTCTTCATCCAGAACAGCCACCACTCGATCATAGATTTCTTGGGCGTGTTGAGGAGAATTCCCAATACAAGTTAACCCTAATTTTCCATAACGAGACAAACATCCCATTAAATGAAAAACGGTTCCTGTTTCCGTACTATTATCAAAATGTAATTCATGATTAACAATAATATCCATTAAATCATTAGGTAATAATCCTTGATACCGTTCACTTTGTAAATTATCAGAAGCGATATAAAATTTAGGACGAGATTGTTGATTATAAAATAGTCCAGTTTGTAAATCATATCGCCCATTTGTTAATAACTTTAACGTCATAAACGGATGGGTGGTTCCGCCTCGACGTAAATTGATTTCTATGGCTTGTAAATCCCAGTGAGAACTATTAGGTTGATTCACGGCAATAAAATCCACACTAAAGCGTTCTAAAGCCCCTTTTTCTGCTAAATTTTGACCAATTTTTTCTCCCATTTCTTGCAATTGTAAACGATAGGGTTGTTGAGCCGGAAACCGACAGCCCAGGAACACTTGACCATCAGGGCCACTTAAAATTTGATCATGGGTAGAAAGAACCACAACCTTTCCTGTGGGAAAAATTTCACACTGAACACTGGGAGATTCTTTAACTTCCCCTTCAATAAAAGCTTCGACAATGGCTCCTAATTCTGAAATGCGATCGCTAAAGGTTTCCCACGTTTCAGCCGGAGCTTGAAACCGTAAATTACACCAAGATTTTTTGAGAGTTTTTTCTCGTTCATGGCGGGTTAAATCTTGGAAGGGTCTTAAATCTAATAACGCATTTCCTTCTCCAGAAAATCCTTGATTAAGTTTAATCACCATCCGTTTTAAACTCGGTTGACGATCCCATAATTCTAGGGCTGCTTCTGTTAAATCGTCAACATTCCCAACCAATGGACTACCATCGGGATGTGGAATTCCTGCTTCAGCAAAAATTTGCCGACTTCCACTTTTAGTTCCCCAATAATTTAAGTCAGGATCAACTCCAAATAACGGAATATCTAATTGAACGGATAATTCCCGTTCTAAGGGAGTGGAATTAAAACAAACCATGTAAGATTTATTCGGTCTTAAAACTTGATGAATTCGGGCAATTAAACGGGGTCGTTCTAAGATTTTTTGGGTTAAAGGTTTGGGGGAGGTATCATAGGTCGAAAAGAGAAGTAAACGATCCCGAACGTGGCTGAGGGGAATTCCGGGCATTAAGTGTAAATAATAATCAATAACGGTGGGATGAACGGGTTGAGAAGAAACATAAATCAACCGCATTCGAGGGTTTCGTAACCGAATTAAAGAAAAGAGTAATCGTTCTTCATATTGATGGGAACCCTGAATTTTTTCTAACTGATGGTTATCTAAACTCAGGGACGGGATGACAACGACATCTTGATCTTTTAATTCCTGATCACTTGAGGTTTGAAATCGTTGGCGAAGTTGTATTTGTAATTCTCGAAACCGTTGAACGGTGTTTTCATCAGAGTAATACCATTTAGCCATAACCCTAACCTGTTGAACCCGATATTATTATCTTAGTTCAGGGGATCAACGAGATAGAGGTTTCGAGAGAAATTGCAAAATTTTGTTACTTGAGTTCCCAGAGTTGGGTTTGTTGATCAACAGGTTCTAGTTCATAGTTTTTTGTGATGATAGTTTGGCGTAATTCTTGAGAAGGGTTGAGAGCAAAAATTTTTGGCCCGACGGGAAGTAATAATAGATTCGGTTGAGCATTAACCATCCAAAGTTTGATCTTAGGATTCAATTGATAACTTAAAGCAATAATATTTCCTAAATTTGTATCATCAAGCCCTTGATCTACGATCAGAGTCGCGGAGGGATATTGATTCAAATAGCGATAAATTTTAGGAATTTCCTGACTAGGAGCTTGATACCACCCGCTTTCAGAATTGGCACTGACACTAATAGAAATAATACTCAAGGTCAACACCGTTGCTAATAATCCTCGCCAAAGGATTTCGCCATCGATTAAAGAAATTTTATTATTCTGAATGTGAGTAGAAAATAGATAAGCAACTGCTAATTGAATTGCCGGAAAACTGGGAATTAAAAACGACGCTACCCCTGATTGTTCTCCACCTAAAAGTACATCGGGTAAGGCTAAGATTAAAAAAGGAATGATAAAAGATATCCAAATAAACAGCCGAATGGGTTGATAGGTTTGTAGGCTAATTTGATAAAGTGCCGCCCCAATTATTACCACAAAGGGAAGTCTAAGTAAGTTGCTTTGAATACTGTTTACATTAAAATTCATATCAACAAATAAAGCTGTAAAATTCCGTATCCACAAGTGACTTAATTGCAGTAAAGTGATAGGATTTTCTGACAATTTTGTAGTTGCTATAACTTGTTGCAAATTATTAATTAAAATTATTAACCAGGGACTAAACGCAATAATAGAGATCGCAATGGCTGCTAAAAATTCAAACAATAAAATAGAAACCGGGAACTTTTTTTGGCGGGAAAATGATGAAGGAGGTTGAATACTCAGCAATAAAATATAAGCTCCATGACCGATTATCGTTAATCCGAATAAAAGATGAGTATACAATCCTAAAATACAAACTAAACTATATCCGCCCCAAAATAAAGGATGTCGCCAATGAATGGCTTTCAGTAAACAATAACTACTCGCAATTACCATTAAGGTGAATAAACTATAAGGTCGAGCAGTTTGAGCAAATACAATGTCAAGGGGAGATAAAGCTAGAAAGGCTGTAGCTAGTAAAGCGGTTTGGGAAGATTGAAAGAGTTCCCAAGCCAAGAGATACATTAACGGTAAAGAAATTAAACTAATTAAAACAGGTAATAGACGAAATGCTAGAATAGAATGACCCCCTAAAAACATCCAAGCTCTTGCTAATAAAAAGTACAATGGAGACAGTTGAGGTGCTTCTGTTGCTAAAGAATTAAGGGTATCTAAAGGGGTACTTCCGGGTTTAACTTGTTGATATTTCAGCAGATCAACCGAGGAAACAATGCGATTTTGATAGAATTCTTGGGTAAATTCTTTTGTTGTATATCCCGATACTCGTAATGTGGTATAAACTTCATCATACCCATAAACTTTTCCATCTAAAGCTACAAACCGAAAAGCAACACCAACAACAATGGCAAGAATTAAAAATAAAGGTAGAATCTGAAGGCGAATTTTCTTTAAAATTTTTTGGGGATGGAACATAACGTCCGTTAAATTAAGTTTAATATTTTTATAGGAGGGAACAGGGAATAGGGAATTACGAATTACGAATTACGAATTACAAATGTGGGACAGGGAAGAGGGAACACCGAACACCGAACACCGAACAGTAAGAATTGAAAGGGTTTCAGGATTCAAAAATGTTCTAACCGTAATGCGTATCACTATAGTGCTTTTGATTAAAAAAAGCAGGGAATTTCCCTGCCTAAATTTGGCTCAAATTCTAAACAATATTAAACAATAGATGAGTTAGGTTTTCCTAAAACTAGGCTCTAACTCATCTCGGTTCAACATTCAACCTTAGTACAGAGAAGTAGAAGGTTTGTGAACAATAAAGCTTAACACTTGGCACTGTTTCACGTTATCAAAACCCATGACGCGAATAAAAGATTTGGAATATTCTTGGCGGCAAGCTTGGATTTCGTTTAACACTTCTTGGGGGGTAGAAGCACCGAACAGAGGTAACTTCCACATTGTCCAATAGTGTTGGGTGGGCTCAGAAGATTCGCTGAATTCCACACCAGGGATATATCCTTGATCCAAAATATATTGGATTTGCTTGACGATTTGAGCATCGGTCAAGGGGGGGAGATAGGATAACGTTTCAAAACGACGTTCTTTTGGTAATGTCCGCATTGTTGTTTCTGAAATTCAATCCACTAAAGGTTTACACGCAATGGCAATTAATCTTTTACTCACCGAGGATCGGCATTCGGTTCCGAGTCGGTTTGTAATTCTGTCTCTGGGTTAGGTTCAATACTACTCAGTTGCGTCATTCGTTCTAAATACTGACGGCGATAATCCATATTGGCTTTTTGAATATTGTCACGAACCATTTCCGGTAAATAATCAGCGACTTCCTCCACCAGATGGTCTCGTACCGTCATAATGCGAAAAGCCATTTCCTGATTTTCTTGAAGCATTTCCTGTAGATAAGCTTCTCCGTCCTGAATTTTACCCGTTGAGGAAAATCCACTCAGCCAAATTGCTTGTCCAGGGTTCGTTTCCCGTAGTTGATTCGTAATAATCCTAACAGCCTGATAGGTCAGGTAGCTTGCCAGCACCTTTGATGTTTCTTTCGCAACTTGTTTGATATCCATAGGCTGACCTAACCCTCTTGATTGTGGATTTAGATTTTAGATTTTGGATTGAGTTGTAACCACAACTGACTTGATTTGTCAAGCTTGACCCAAAATCCAAAATCCTGAATCTCCAATCAATTAGACGGTATCCATCGACTCGAACTCAAACTTAATTTCTTTCCAGAGTTCGCAAGCCACAGCCAGTTCAGGAGACCATTTGCAAGCTTCGCGGATGACGTCGCCGCCTTCACGGAACAAGTTACGGCCTTCGTTACGAGCTTGGATACAAGCTTCCAGAGCCACACGGTTCGCGGTTGCACCCGGAGCATTACCCCAGGGGTGTCCGAGGGTTCCACCACCGAACTGTAAGCAAGAGTCATCGCCGAAGATTTCCACCAGGGCGGGCATATGCCAAACGTGAATCCCACCGGAGGCAACGGGCATAACCCCAGGCATAGAAGCCCAATCTTGGGTAAAGTAAATCCCACGAGCCCGATCGACTTCAACGTGATCTTCACGCATTAAGTCAACGAAGCCCATGGTGATGCCTTTTTCACCTTCGAGTTTACCCACAACGGTACCGGAGTGCAGGTGGTCTCCACCGGACATCCGTAAGCATTTGGCTAACACGCGGAAGTGAATCCCGTGATTTTTCTGACGGTCGATAACGGCGTGCATGGCACGGTGGATGTGGAGCAGAACACCATTGCTACGGCACCATTTGGCTAAACTGGTGTTAGCGGTGAAACCACCCGTCAGGAAGTCGTGCATGATGATGGGGGTTTTGATTTCTTTGGCGAATTCAGCCCGCTCCATCATTTCTTCAGAGGTGGGGGCGGTCACGTTTAAGTAGTGGCCTTTGATTTCCCCGGTTTCAGCTTGGGCTTTTTCGATGGCTTCTTGAACAAACAGGAAGCGATCGCGCCAGCGCATGAAAGGCTGAGAGTTGATGTTTTCGTCGTCTTTGGTGAAGTCTAAACCACCGCGTAAGCACTCATAAACGGCGCGGCCATAGTTTTTGGCAGACAGACCGAGTTTGGGCTTAATGGTACAGCCGAGCAGAGGACGACCATATTTGTTTAATTTATCGCGCTCAACGGTAATCCCGTGAGGAGGCCCTTGGAAGGTTTTCAGGTAAGCAATGGGAATCCGTAAGTCTTCTAAACGCAGGGCGCGCAGAGCTTTGAACCCGAAAACGTTACCGACTAAAGAGGTCAGTAAGTTGGTGACAGAACCTTCTTCAAACAGATCCAGAGGATAGGCGATATAGCAAATATATTGATTATCTTCACCCGGAACTGCTTCGATGTCATAACAACGACCTTTATAACGATCGAGGTCAGTCAGTAAGTCTGTCCATACGGTTGTCCAGGTTCCGGTCGAGGATTCAGCCGCAACGGCAGCACCCGCTTCTTCCGGGGGAACTCCAGGTTGAGGCGTGACGCGGAAGGCAGCCAGAACATCTGTATCTTTAGGTGTATAGTCGGGCGTGTAATAGGTCAGTTTATAGTCCCGCACCCCAGCCTGATAGCCGGATTTGGACTTGGTTTGTGTTTGAGAGTAAGACATATCTCCCTTATATCTCCCTTAGAAGGAATCGCTTATTTTATGCGCTGATTGGCAATTGATTAAAATAGTATCAAGAAATGAGTCATTGCAACCTTGAATCTTTTTAATATTTTCATAACATTTGTTTATATTTCTTTGGATATTGCCATATTCTTTTCAGATTCCAGTATTTTTTTAGTTTCTTTACCACTAAAATGACACTTTTTATATTAAGTGTTATTAAATTAATTGTGTCAACTCGAATAAGTGATTTTACTTAAACTTTTCATGGGTTGAGGCTGCATAGTTGAAGCCTTCTGTCAAGCCCAACATCATGATCCCCGATTTTGAGTCTCAAGGTTTCTCAAGGTAGAACATCACAGAAGTATTTCCCGGTTGACTCCAGAATTTTAACGACAGTCTCCTCTGACTTGCCAGTCTGTAGCGTGATCTTTTTCCTCTGTTCAAATTCAGACCCGTCCCTAACGGCTAGTTTCGGCTTTCTTGAGTCTGAAGCCATCAGTCCCCTGCTGGATTAATAGTATATTATCTATAGTAAATTAAATAATAATTGATTTTAGTCTATTGTAAAAAAACTGGGTTTTGCGTAGAACTCTTCGTTAAGATTGTTGTTATCCCTGTTAGCCATTCCCCATTCCCCATTACCCATTACTCATTCCTAATTCGTAATTCGTAATTCGTAATTACCCATTGTGAAGTCACCCACCATCCACTGTATTAATCCCGAATGTTCCCATCCCTCCCATCAACCTTGGGGGAATAAATTTTGTCAAAGTTGTGGTGCACCGCTACAACTCAACCAACGTTATATCCCCCTCCATCATTTAGGAAGTGGCGGCTTTTCCCGACTGTATACCGTTTGGGATCTCAAAACCGAAACCGAAAAAGTCCTGAAAGTCCTGGTTGAACCTTCTCCGAAAGCCTTAGAACTGTTTGAACAAGAAGCGGCAGTTTTATCGCAGTTACGTCATCCTGGGGTTCCCAGAGTCGAAGCCGACGGCTATTTTTATTTAAAAAAGCGTAATGCAACGGAAGGCCATCTTCCCTGTTTGGTGATGGAAAAAATTCATGGCCCAACGTTACAGGAAATTTTGAACCAATATCCCCAAGGGTGTCCCGAAGACTGGGTAATGAGTTGGTTATCCCAAACCCTGGATATTTTACGGGAATTACATCGTTATCAGATTATTCATCGAGACATTAAACCTTCAAACTTAATGTTACGCATGACCCCCCAACTTCCCTGGAGTCATGCTCAAATTTCCCAAACCCAACTGGTGATGATTGACTTTGGCGGGGCGAAACAAATTGGCCCCAAGGTGCATGGAGATCGTGAAACCACGCCCCGCAGTACCACTCGCCTTGTTTCCGCTGGATATAGTCCCCCAGAACAAGTGATGGGGTCAATGGTGGGGCCCGCAACGGATTTTTATGCCTTGGGGCGAACTTGTATTCATTTATTAACAGGTCAATTTCCAGGGGAATTAGAAGATGGGTTAACTATGGAATTGCATTGGCGACAAAAAGCACAGGTGAGTCCTGGGTTTGCTCATTTATTAGATCGCATGGTTCAACTTGATCCCCGTCAACGACCCCAAAGTGCAACGGAAATTCAAACGGACATTTTCAGAATTATTCGACAGAAAAAACATCCTCGACGGATGATGTCGTCTCACCAACGGTTTGTTGATCTTTTAAAAACCACTTTAATTCAATGGGATCGCGGGTTAATTTCAATCGTTTTGGGGGTGGGAAAATTAACCCTACATTGTGTTCGAGGACTGATAGAAACCAGTTGGGAAATGACATTAGGAGTGATTGGAGCTATGATTGGAACGGTGATTGGGTCAATGTTCGTTTACTTCTCTGGGTTAGGAGAAACCATTACGACTGTATTAGCCCAAGAATTACCGCAAATTTTACCCAATGTTCCCCTAACTTTAGGTGCGGAAGTGTTAGTTTGGGGATTAGCTGGATTAGGAACAGGAATTGGTTTAACCGATGCCGGAGGGTTTGATCAATATCGCCGTTATGGGTTAGCTGGAATCATGGGAATATTAGGTTATATTGTGGGGGGAGCTAGTGCAGAATTGATCAATCGTTTAGGAAATTTAGGGCTACAAGGACATGAATTAGAGCTTCTTAATCAAGTTCCTTTCGGAATTGCAGCAGCATTAGTAACGTTAGGTTTAGGTTTACGCCGTGAGCAATTATTTCAAGGAATTTGTGTTTTATTAACGGTTACAACCTTATTTTTTGGGTTGAATCAATTTGATTTTTTTACCTCTGAAATGTTACAGTTTCCTACCCAAATGCAACAGCCGGATTTACCTCAATTTGGGTATAGTTTAGGTTTCATGGCGTTACTCAGTGGTACAACAGCTTTTTCCTTGGGAATCACTCACTATTTTATCCTTCCCGTGTTTCGCTGGTTCATAAGAATTACGAATTAGGAATTAGGAATTACGAATTACAATTCTTAATTGTCAATCGTTTCAGTATATACAATTCTGTATTGTTTCAATAAATTAAGATTCGTAACTCTTGATTTCCATTCCTTGATTTGGTTTTTTATATTTAAACAAAACCAGGATAAAATGTTATGACAGAAGATACTTTTAAAGTACGGAAAATGACCCAAGAAGATCTAAAACTAGCCTTAAGTTGGGCAGCGGCTGAAGGTTGGAATCCGGGTCTTGATGATTTCAATAATTTTTATAGTGCTGATCCCGGTGGCTTTTTAATGGGGGAATTAAACGGTGAACCCATTAGTTGTATTTCTGTTGTTCGATACAATCCTAATTTTAATTTTATTGGGATTTATATTGTTAAACCCGAATATCGTCATCAAGGATTTGGGTTCAAAACTTGGCAAGCCGCTTTTAACTTAATCCCCGGACAGAATGCCACTTTAGATGCCGTTTTAGAACAAGTAAACACTTATCAGAAATTCGGATTTAAACCGTTTCATTCCCATCTGCGGTATCAAGGGATAATTTCAGGAACCCTTGCTCAGGATTTAGTCGATTTAAAAACAATTAATTTAGAAAAAATTTGTGATTATGATCGTCGATATTTTCCAGGTGAACGTTCTAATTTTCTTCAACAGTGGATTCATCAACCTGATGCACAAGGGTATGGAATTCTAAAGGGTGATCAATTAGTGGGTTATGGTGTGATTAGAAAAGCAACGGATGGTTATAAAATTGCTCCTTTATTTGCCGAAAATGAAGAGATTGCAGAAAAGCTGTTTCTGGGTTTAGCTTGTTATGCAAATGGAGATTCAATTTATATGGATGTTCCGAATATTAATGCTCAAGCTATTTCTCTAGTTGAACGTTATCAAATGCAATCCATGTTTGAATGTGTTAGAATGTATACCGGAGATCCACCGAATCTCAACTGGAACAATATTTTTGCAGTTACAAGTTTAGAAATCGGTTAAACTTTTAAGAGATATAAATTAATTGCTATTTACGGATAACTAATTTAGGGCAGGAAAACCCCACTCCTACGGATAACTAATTATGCCTGTTACAACCCAACAATTAACTCAATGGAAACAACAAGGACGACGCATTACCGTGTTGACCGCCTATGAATATGCGATCGCTCAATTGCTAGATCAAGCTGGAATTGATATTGTTTTAGTGGGAGATTCTCTGGCAATGGTTGGGTTAGGATATGACACGACTTTACCCTTAACCTTAGAGGAAATCATTCATCATGCTAAAGCTGTGCGACGAGGCGTAAAACAAGCGTTATTAATTGTAGATTTACCCTTTTTAACTTATCAAGAAAGTCCCCAACAGGCGATTCATTCGGCGGGACGAATTCTCAAAGAAACAGGTGCTCAAGGAGTTAAACTTGAAGGCGGATATCCAGCTATGGCGGAAACCGTGAGTCAGTTAGTTCAAGTTGGAATTCCGGTCATGGGTCATGTCGGTTTAACGCCGCAGTCGGTTCATCAATTTGGAGGTTATCGCAAACAAGGTAAAACATCCGATGAAGCGGAACGTATTCTTTCAGAAGCGATCGCATTAGAAGAAGCCGGAGCTTTTAGTATAGTATTAGAACATATTCCTTCTGATTTAGCTCAACAAATTACCCAAAAATTAACCATACCCACCATTGGAATTGGTGCAGGGGCTAATTGTGATGGTCAAGTCTTAGTGACTTCAGATATTTTGGGTTTATCCGCTTGGCAACCGCCGTTTGCCAAAACCTACGCTAATTTACAACAAACCATTACCCAAGCCGTTCAACAGTTTTGTCATGAAGTTCAGGAGGGTAAATTCCCCCCTAGAAACTAATTTTTAGGGTAGAGACATCCTCTAAAACATCTCTACAAGGCAAAGAATTTAACCTTCGCCACCTTCGCCACCTTCGCCATCCTCTGGAGACGCTTCCGGGCTAGAAGTTGCTTCTGGGCTAGAAGTCGCTTCTGGGCTAGATGTGGCGGCGGGGCTAGATGTGGCGGCGGGGCTGGATGTCGCTTCTGGGGCGGGTGAGGTAGCTGGAGTACCTCCTTCTTGGTTAGCTGTCCCACAAGCTCCTAAAGTAGCAGCTAAACCAACACCGAGAAATAATTGAATGGTTTTGGATTTCATTTTGACACTCCTTGACTACACCGATAAAAATTAAGGTAAGATTAAGCCGTCTTTTACTATAGCGTCAAGGTCACTCATTTGCACAGAGTCTTCCTCAAGGTTTCTATCAAACAAACTCGAAGACAGGTAGCTCAAGGGCGATAGGTTGTTTCAGGTTAAGCTATTATATATGCTGTTTTCAATTGATAATCTTTTAACATCAGAAGAATTAAATTTTTTTATTGATCGTTTCCTGCAAGCTGCGTTTATTGATGGCAAAACAACCGCAGGTTGGCACGCCAAACTCGTTAAAAATAATCAACAACTGGATAAAACAACACCATTAGCGCAAGAGTTACGGGAACAAGTACAGTCTATTCTCAAAAAAAATGCCTTATTTCAAAGTGCCGTTTTACCGAAAATTATTCATTCAATTTTAGGAAGTCGCTATGATGTGGGAATGTCCTATGGAACCCATACAGATAATGCTTTAATGGGAGATCAAGAATTTTGGCGGGCGGATGTATCTTTTACTTTATTTTTAAGTGAGCCTGAAACTTATAGCGGCGGAGAATTAGTCATTGAAAATAGTGATGAAGAACGCAGCTATAAATTAACAGCAGGTTCAATAATTGTTTATCCCTCTACAACGTTACATCGGGTAGAACCTGTCACTCAAGGGGTAAGATTAGCTATTGTAGGATGGGTTCAAAGTTTAGTTCGTGACCCTGCTAATCGAGAAATTTTATTTGATTTAGATACCACTCGTCGTTCTATTTTTGCAAAGGAAGGGAAAACGATTGAGTTTGATTTAGTGTCTAAAACCTATACCAATTTATTAAGAAGATGGGCAGAATAAACCCAAGGTTAAGGAATTTTATAATTCTATTATTCTTGGGAGTCAGGACGCTCCCACTACCAGAATTTAATGATTTTCCCCTCATCTATTAGGTTTGTGAATCTCCTAATTCTAAATCTACTGACATGAAACAGCCAGAAGTATTATCCCTGTTCCCTGTTCCCTTTTGAGTAGAAATTTTCAACACAACTCAAATAGGATTGCTATATACATTCTGCTAATATGGCTAACCCTTGAGGGTCGGGAGTAAAATGTGTTAGGGGAGTCATAAGCTGTTCAGTCTTTAGTTATGATAACGTCGGGGAATTTCATGAGTGAGGAAATCATAAGCCATTTCTGTATTAGGAAAAATGGCTCTCGCTTCCTTTAATAAATCGTCTAAAACAATTGAATTACCAGGAGCATAACGGGGGCTAAAATGGGTCATAATCAGTTGTTTAACTCCCGCCGATAACGCTACCTGTGCCGCCATGGTTGACGTTGAATGTAATCGTTGAAAAGCCATTTCTGCATCTTGATGAGCAAAAGTAGCTTCATGAACTAAAACATCTGCATCTTGAGCTAATTCCACTGCTCCATCACAAAATACCGTATCGGTACAATAAACAAATTTACGACCGATTTGAGGTTCTCCACATAATTCGCTTCCTCGAACCATACGACCATCGGGAAGAGTAACGGTTTTTCCTTGTTTGAGTTGAGCATAAATTGGCCCTGGAGGAATTCCTAATTGTTGAGCTTTTTCCACATCAAATCGTCCGGGTTTATCCTTTTCAATAATGCGATAACCCAAGGCGGTGACTCGATGTTTTAAATAACCACAAACCACTTGATATTCTTCATCTTCAAAGATCATTCCCGGTTGAATTGTATGAACTTTAACCGGGTAAGAAAAATGGGTTTGGGAATAACGAACACAAGCTTGTAAATAATCGGATAATCCGGCTGGGCCATAAATATCAATACGTTTGGCATTTCCTGCTAACCCACAACTAGCTAATAATCCGGTTAATCCAAAAATATGATCTCCGTGTAAATGAGTAATAAAAATTCGACTAATTTGGCTAACTTTTAAATCACTACGGAGGAATTGATGTTGCGTTCCTTCTCCACAGTCAAACAGCCAAATTTCAGCCCGTTGCGGTAAACGTAGCGCGATACTGGAAACATTACGTGCTCGCGTTGGAACACCAGAGCTAGTCCCTAAAAAAGTAATGTGCATTGACCCGTTATTAATAACCAAAACTTAATTAATTTTTATAGTTTTAAGTTTACCACAAAATTGCCATTAAACTCCAATAATGAATCGAACTGCGGTTAAAAATGAAAGTTATCAAAGAATTTTAGAACAATATCAACCTATCAATTGACAGGAATACACCCCGGTTTTGGTTTCTGTCTCCTCCGCATCCGGAAGCAGAACCAAACGATAGAAGAAAGAACTCAGATAGGTGGTACTAAGACAGGGTAGAAATTATGGAACTAAATCCGGTTACTGGTTTTGGTGTGACAGCACCGACAACAATTGAGGTTTCTTCTGAAAGTTTACGCTCTTTGGTTCGTCAAATTGAAGGGGAATTATATTGTAGTGAAGTCTATAATATTGCCTTAAAAAGTTTACAAAAAATGTTAGGTCAAGCCGCAAGTAAAGCTGAAATTGTGATTAAAGCGGTGGGGCGCGAAGCCATTCAATTGGCTTTAAAACAAATTGCTAAACAGGAATCAGCAATAATTTGTACAACGGAACCTGTTACGCGGAGTGAACCGATTTCTGTCACCGCTATTTCCTCAGATGCTCCTTCTGTTTCATCTGTCAATGAACAAGTTAAAAAGCCGGAATCTTCTGCTAATAAAGTTCAAATTTCAGTGGTTTCTCCCCTGGGGTTTATAGCGGAATCTCAACCTGAGAATATTACTTCTGAAGATTCAGAAGAAACTGCGAGTTTATCGGATAATTCCGCCAAAGTTAAAACTAAACCTCTAACTCAAGCGGAAATTAACCATAATATTCATCAACAGCAAAAAGTTTATTTACAAGAAATTGGGCAAGAATTACGAAAAGCTAGAGAATCCTATCATCTAACGTTACAACAAATGCACTATTTTACCTTAGTTCCTTTGCACCATTTAGAAGCTTTAGAACAGGGACAACTTGAACGTTTACCGGAAGATATTTATATTCGTGGGTTTATTTGTCGGGTTGCCAATGCGTTAGGATTAGAAGGGGGAAAACTAGCGGCATCTTTTCCTTGTTTAGAATTTAGTGCTCATCTGGGACAGTCTACGGTTAAAGCGGATATCAATTCAGAATTTTATCTGAATTCAGCCCATTTATATTTAGGTTATGTGGCGATTTTAGCAAGTTCTATGGGAGGAATTGCTTGGTTATCGCAACAAACTGTTCCTGATGTAACGCTTCCGCCTGATATTCAGAATTTATTAGAACAAAAATCACCCCAATCCCATCGTCAAGATTCATCTACTCCGATTCCTGGGAGACAATTAGACCAGAATCAGATTCAGATTGGGTTAGATTTTTCTCCACCTGAAATGATGGATAATGTGATCGCTTCTTCCTAATTTATTTTACCTTAAATTTTCTCAAAAATCACAGATAAATTATTAGCAGGCATGGGGATGACTTGGACTAGGCGTAAATTTTCTAAGGTGGCTATCTCAACCACTGATTCTAACTCTCTAACTCCCCATTCTGGGTTAGAAAGTCGTAGAGAAGTATCAAAGGCTTCATTACTGGGTGCGGTATGTTTTCCTTGCTGTTTATAAGCGCCATATAAATATAAAATTCCCCCGGATGGCAAAATTCGATTTGCACCTGTCATTAATCCTAAACAAGCTGACCAAGGGGAAATATGAATCATATTAATATTAACAATAGCGGTAATGGGGAATTCTTTCAAGGAAAAGGGTAATTTTAAATCAGGATTTTCAACGCTCCAGCTTGATTTTTCGACATCTAATTCTAAAGGGGGAAATAAATTATTACAGGGACAATCAGTTTGCCAAGCTAAAATACTTTCTCGTAAAATCGGGTTAACTTCTGAAGGGAGCCATTTTCTGGGTTGCAATTGAGGAGCAAAAAATACAGCGTGTTGTCCTGTCCCACTGGCAATTTCTAAGATTGTTCCTGTCGCTGGAAGTACCTGTTTTAAAACGTCTAAAATCGGTTGTTGGTTGCGTTCTGTAGCAGGAGCATATTGGCGAGAATCGGAAGAATTATTCATCGGTTTGATTCAGATAATAATCGCTGACCAATCTAATATCTATTTGATAATTTTAGGTTCACTCACGGATAGAGTTAAACGGTTTAAAGATAAGGTTAAACCTGGTTTTTCTAAGCCTAAATTTGCAAAAGGACTTTCAGTGGGGATCTTGAACTGACTATTAATTAAGCTTAAATTAGACTTGAAATTTGCTTGAAATTTTAACACATCTGAGTCTAAAATTCCAAAACTGGGAAGACTTAAACTTAGAGGAAAACTCCATCTTTTAGGTTGATAATTCAAAGAATACAATAATTTTGATTCTTGATAAACCTTGACAGAATGGCCATTTTCCCATTCAAAAGTTGCTAATTCTTTAGGTAATCCCCAGATTTCTCGTCCTCCAGCCACAGAATCAGGATGATCAACATAAATATGAGAAATCCAACCTCCCCACTGGTTTCCATAACGAACCAAGGCTGGACTGACAATTAATTCATGATATTCTAAGGTTGAACCCGATTCATAGGAAGCGAGATAAAATCCTCCGATTGTTTTTCCAAAACCCACTGAAATAATTTGAAATTGGGGAAGAATTAACGGACGAACGGAATCAATCTCTATGAGTTGAAGAGTTTGTAACGCATGACCTTTGAGAGTCCAGGGGGGAGGGGGATAAGACATAAAAAATGGGGGATTATTGAAGTAGAATATTCTTCTTAGTTTACCATTGAGGATCAGATTCGACAAAAGCAGTCACAATATCAGCCGGGACTGGTTTAAGAAAGAAATATCCTTGAGCATATTCACAACCCAAATCCCGCAATTGTGCCAATTGAGAAGCAGTTTCTACTCCTTCAGCCACAACATCTTTATTTAACGCATGAGCTAACCGAATAATGGTACGGACAATGGCTAAGTTTTCTCCTTCTCCATCGGTTTCCATTTGTCCGACAAAAGATCGATTAATTTTAATGGTATCAATAGGAAATCGCGGTAAATAACTTAATAAATCTCATCCAATAGCATGAGGTTGATGTTCCTGAAGTTTGGCAAAAACCTCGGCACAAAAAGGGTGACAATTAAACTGGTTAATACCGCAGGGGATAATCCCACTGAGGCAGATAAAAGATTTCCTTTACCCCTGAGCATCATTGACAGACGATGGCCTGCCTTGACCCAAGATTTGAGAAAGCTGATTGTTTGAGACACCATGAATTCAAGGTAAAATACAAGAAGAAACAGGTTTAAGTAAATTCCCTTTCTGGGTATAATTTACGGGAAATCTTTTCTATCACTGGAAATTTTGGGTTCGGTGTATTCTTAATAAAGCTCACCTTTTCCGTTCACACCCTAATTCCTCCCTATTTTAATTTCCTTTGGAACAAGTTCTCAATTCTGTGATTACATTGAAGGCGAATCCGTGCTGCTATGACTAATTCACTTCCGATTCCTGTAATTGTTAATGGTGCTGGTGGAAAAATGGGCCGCGAAGTCGTCAAAGCGGTGGCGGCTTCCCCCGATATGACCTTGTTGGGGGCAATTGATCATAACCCAGCTTATCTGGATCAAGATGCGGGAACTTTAGCGGGAATTGACCCCCTGGAAGTTCCGATTATGAATGACCGCGAAGGACTCTTAGCCATGGCAGCCCAGGAAAAACAACCGGGTGTGATGGTGGATTTTACCCATCCTGATTCGGTTTATGAGAATATTCGCGCCGCCATTGCCTATGGAGTGCGTCCGGTGGTGGGAACCACTGGGTTAAATCCGACTCAAATTCAAGAGTTAGCAGAATTTGCAGATAAAGCTAGTCTGGGGTGTTTATTGATTCCTAATTTCTCGATTGGCATGGTGTTATTACAACAAGCCGCCATTGCTGCTTCTCGCTATTTTGATCACGTTGAAATTATTGAATTACATCATAATCAAAAAGCAGATGCTCCCAGTGGTACGGCGGTACAAACGGCACAATTATTAGCAGAATTAGGAAAAACCTATAACGTTCCTTTAGTTGAAGAAACCGAAAAATTAACGGGTGCTAGAGGTGCTCAAGCTGAAGAAGGTATTCGGATTCATAGTGTCCGTTTACCCGGTTTAATTGCTCATCAAGAAGTGATTTTTGGCGCACCCGGTCAAATTTATACCCTCCGTCATGATACCAGCGATCGCTCTTGTTATATGCCCGGAGTTCTATTAGCAATTCGCAAGGTGGTTCAACTTAAAACCTTTGTGTATGGGTTAGAAAAAATCTTATAATGGGCAATAGGGAATAGGCAATGGGCAATCAGGTAAGAGGCGAAGATATAAAATCTTTAGTCAACAAAGCTCCCCTAGAGAACTAGAACGGTTATGGCTCTTATGATCAAGATCGAAAGATAAATCTCTATAGCCTATTCCCTTAAATCAATGATTAGAACACTTGAAAAATAAATGATCATTAGCCATTACCTATTCATCATTCTCCATTCGTAATTCGTCATTAAACAAAAATGCTGGTTCCTATCACTCGTCAAACTTTTGAAGATTTAATTCCAGCCGTTGCTACGGGTGAACAGTATAAATATTGTTGGGGAAAACCGAGGGATTTTTTAAAGCGCCTGTTAGTTTCTGCGGTTTGTTTAGCGGTTTGGATTTTTCTGGAATATAACGTTGAAGGAGATGCCCTGAAAATATTAGTGTTAATTACGGGAATTATCTCTTGTTTATATTGGTTATGGATGCCTGTTTGGGAAGCGAGTTGGCGCAATGCCAAATATCGAAAATATCCCTATGCGGGTTTTTTACAGGGAGAAGTGATTGATTTTTATATTAGTGAAGCAGTTACAGAACAGCAGGAATCGGTGAATAAACGAGGCGAACTGATTATTATTGAAAATTTAGAACGGCGAATTAATGTTGAAGTGGGAGATGAAAACGGTTTTGCAACCTTAGTTCAAGCCCCCTTAAATCGCAATCATAAACGCCTGCGTCGAGGTCAAGTTGTCCAAATGATTGTGATGTCTTATTTAGATGATTTAAGCGAAATTAATGAAGTTTCTGATATCTATATTCCCAGTCAAAATCTTTGGGTAAGTGACTATCCTTATGTCCGCCGAGATATTTTTCAAGAAATTAGTCGTCGTTTCCAATCTCGTCGTTCCCCGAAAAAACCTTCTCCTTCCCCGAAAACTTCCGCTATTGAACGCTATGACCCTACAAATCGTTATCGTCAAGTT
>NZ_JBJUDF010000065.1:0-3537 GCF_046067725.1 Planktothrix sp. | reverse complement strand
CAAAGGTTGATAAGGTCTGATAATATTCTAAGGCGGGTTCCCATTGACCTAATTTAATACAAGAATAGCCTAAATTTTGATAACACTCTATTAAATCGGGTTGTAATTCTATTGTTTTTAAATAATTGGCGATCGCTTTTTCCCATAGATTTTCTTGAAAATAAGCATAAGCCAGACTATAGTAACTCCAGACAAAATCAGGCTTTAATTCTAAGGCTTTTAAATAAGCATCAATAGCAGGTTTCCATAATCTTAATTGAATTAAACTATTTCCCATAAAGAAATATGACCAAGACAAATTAGGATTAATGGTTATTTCTTGTTGAAAAGCTGCGATCGCATTTTCCCACTGTTTTAAATTCTGATAAATATCCCCGATTTGATAATAAATTAAAGGAGAGTTTGGATCAATTTCAATAGCTTTTTGATAGTTTAAAAGGGCTTCTTGCCAGTTTTTTTCTTGATAATATTGATGACCCAGACTAATATAGGCTTCCACTGTAGAATAATTATCCATCAATGCTTCTCCTGATTTGTTCTATTTTTTAATATATTTCTAAGTAAAAATGTTAATAATTGTTTTAATTAAACAGTCTACCCGTTTGGGAATCAAATATTGATTTTCTTTCATGACTTTAGCCATTTTATTAAAGGTATCAATACATAAATTCATCCTGTATTCATATTCTGACCATTTCATCTGATCAATATAGTTAAAGAGTTCTAGGGGACTGTTAAATTGACAATAATCAATAAAGCTATTCGGGGGAAAATCTTCATAAATCGTTGATCTTTCTCCTCCATAATAAATCGGTAAACACCCAGCAATAATAGCATCCCAAATTTTTTCCGTACAATAGTAAGGAGCAATGGTATTCTCAAAACAGAGATTAAAATGATAATCTTGTAAAATTTCAAATTTTCTGATTGTCCAATCTCCATCCCTAGAATCTTCTAAAGACACCCCTTCCTCCCAACCTTGACCATAGATATCAACCCTTCCTAAATAATACCCTATTAAGGCAATTTCACAGCGTAATGTATTCAAATCAATATTTTTTCCCTCTCTCAATAAGGTAGCATTGTGCTTTTTCGTGATTAATGTTACAACTTTTTTACGTTTTTTGCGATTAAAATCAGTTTCTTTTAATAATGGTAAAGATTGATTAACAGCTTCCACCCTTTGATGCCAAATACAACAAGTATAGTTATTAATAAAAACATCCTGAGTATAGATATTCATAATATGAATATTGATTTGATTTAAACTTATTTTTTTAGAAAAATTGATATCAAAACGAGGTTCTTCTGTATATAAAAGATATTTTTTACTCTGCTGATATTTATAACCAAATAGTTCTAAAACCTTGAGATTATCCGCAATAATTAAATCAGCTTTTTCAGGGTTATGAGTGAATTCAATATAATGATTTTTGAGTTGTTCAATGACGAAATAACTATTAGGACTAAACAAGGTTGAACTAATGGGGAATGGAAGAAAGACTTTAATGCTTTTAGGATGATCAATCGTATTGTTTAATTGAAGAGGATGCTCCTTGAATTGGCTTAAAAGCTCTCTCCATTGTTGATTTTGGGGAGAGAGTTCTATTTTCAGTTCAACAGCTTTATTATAATTCTCTAATGCTTGATTCCAGTTTCCTAACCGCAGATAAGCATAAGCTAAATCTTGATAGCAACAATAATAATCTAATTCTAATTGAGTCGCACGTTGATACAGACTAACGGCTTTTTCCCAGAATTCTAATTTTAAGTAAACTTTACCCAATGCTTGATAAACCCAATAAAAATCCGGTAATAATTCAACTGATTTTTCATAATTTTGGGCTGATTCTTGATAATTCTCTACCGCAGCAAAACATTCTCCTAAACGGAAATATGACCAAGGAAAGTCTGATTTTTGGTAAGTTGAAATTCGGTAAGTGGCGATCGCTTCTAACCAATCTTGCTGACGATAATAGATTTCACCCAGCTTATAAAATGAAAACCAAAGATTCGGTTGTAATTCAATAGCTTTTTGATAATAAAATCGAGCTTTTTGCCAATTTTCTTGTTGATAATAAACCTCTGCAATCCTTTCATAAATATGACCTGAATTTGGCTTAAAATCTAAAATCTTATAATAAGTATTAATGGCTGTTTCCCAGTTTTTAAGTTGAGCATAAATATTTCCTAATTCATAATAAGATAACTCAAATTTAGGATTTAATTGAATTGAATAACGATATAAATCAATTGCTAAATCAACTCGATTTTGCTGTTGATACTGTGACGCTAATTTCTGGTAAACAACCGCCCCTAAATAGGGTTTTTGTTGAAATAAAATAAAAACATGATTGATAGCTTTCTGAATTTGATTATCGTTAAGCGAAGAAAAATAAGATGTTAAAATTTCAACAATGGATTCACTAGAACTTGCTGATAAATCAAGATCAATCGGAAATTCAGACATCATTTTTAGGTAGATATTTAGTCTAAATCAATTGTACAATTGTTTTGATTATAAAAGGAAATTAATCGTTCATCTTAAGACACAATTGTAAAGGTAAACATACTCAAAATTCACAACAATTGTTGCCTAAATAATTTGTACCAAGTTTCATGATCAAATTGGAGGTTAACTATAACTTTGGATGTATTGATGTACTGGGTTTCTTCTCTAGCTCGGGAATTTCTAACGGTAACTCAACTTCATTTCCTTCTGCGGCTTGTAAGAAATTAGCATCGGCTTGAGAAGGAGCAACATCTGGGGAACGTTTGAGTTTTAGCTTTTCCGCTAAGGTATCCCGTTGATTCACCAAATAGATACTGACTAATGTTAACCCCACTCCCATTGATTGTAACGGACTAAGAACTTCTTGTAAAAAGAAATTTCCAAATAACAATGCAAAAACCGGGGTGAGAAATGTCAGTGAACTTAAACTGGTTAAGCTTCCACTGGATGCAAAATAGAAAAATAAACCATAAGAAATTGCACTTCCAAATATTGTTGAATAACCCATAGCGAACCAACCCGACAGATCAATATTTTGCCATTGTTGAGTTTCTAAAATTCCCGATAACCCAAATAAAGGCAACCCCCCAATAATCATGTGCCATCCGGTTCCAATGACCGGATCAGCATATCGACAAACCCAACGGACTAATACTGTTCCCACCGCCATTGATAATGCGGCTAATAACATCAACCATTCCCCACTATTAAATAGTTGAGTAAAATCCGCAGAAGTTGTTAATAATTCAGGATTAAATAAGCCTAAAATCCAATCATCGGGTAAACCAATAAAACTAATTCCAATAATGCCAATAGCTAACCCCAACCATCCCCAAAACCCAATGGTTTCTTGAAATAACCACAGAGATAAAATTGCAACAGCTAAGGGTTGAGAATCTATCATAACTGAGCCTAAACCCGCTCCAGTTCTCACTAAACCTTGAGCTAAAAATCCTTGAAATAAGGTCGCATCCACTAACCCAAAAATTGAGATCCACAGCCAAGCTTGCCATGTTTTAGGTTGT
>NZ_JBJUDF010000064.1:0-19745 GCF_046067725.1 Planktothrix sp. | reverse complement strand
TCAATTCACAAAAAGGATGGTTATTCTTATGGATTCTAAAAGAAACCAGACGGTTAAAACCGCTTGGGTCGGTTTTCCTCCTCGCTCTGAAGAGACGAGGCTTCTAACCTTCCCATGTTTTTCTGGTGACACTTCAAGCACTAGGCGCCATTGACCTTAACCCAGAACGACTCTGATGAACCCTAGCTTTACTGAACCTTTACAATTCAGGGCTGATTTTTTGCTAAATCTTTATAGGTAGGGTATAGATTCATCACTAAAATATAAGTATTAGAAGCATAGCTACACTCTAACCCCAAATTTCCAGTCCTTCTTCCGTTTAAGTCTGTCCGCCGGTCTGGTTTGATCACGAGAAAGTTGGGTTGGGTCTAACAAAAGGTTATATCCAAATTGGGAGAAAATCGGGGGTTCTGCACAGGAAACCTGTTAGAAAAAATAAAATGTTACTCATTTTACAATCCAGATTTAAGGGACGCATCACTAACAAAGGAAACAAAACTGATGATGGGCTGGGGTGTAGGGCAAAGGTCGAAGTCTGTAGCTTAATCCACCTATCCCTGACCCAAGAGGGGTTCTACCGTGAATAGTTCGGGGTTTAGCCAGTATTATCATTCATCGGATGAGCAGGTCATTTATGCTCATCTACAAAACTATGTCGAAATTGAACAACCCCAACAACTGATTCAACGTTTCTTTACTTTGTTTATTCAAGGAGGAGAATACCCCGATTTAGCCGTTAATTTAGCATTAGGTCGGATTGTTGATTCGGATTTAGCCAATATTGAATTTCAGTATGTTTTAAACCGCAGTTGCTATATTTTAATTAACCGATGGCGTAAACAACCCCGACATCAATGGGCGATTCCTGAACTGATTTATAGTTTTGAACAAACGCCATCGGGTTTACCCTGCTGTTGGACAGCAAAACGCTTACGTTCTTTAGTCAAACGATTTCTTGAAACAGAACAATACCAAGCTCTTCGGCGTTTAAGTCAAGTTTTTCAAGAAAAAATAGAAGCGAATCAAAACGAAAAAAATGAAAATGTAGAAGGTTTAATTAGTCGCTATCCTTATTTATATAATCATTGTTTTTTAACCGATGATAGTCCTGATGAACAACGTCAGGAAATCCGCGAGATGCGGAGCCAAGCCCAAGAAAAGTTTGAGCATGATTTATTTCAATATTTAATGTTTAAACGCACACCACGAGAGCAACGTTTAATTTTACCAACCGTTGAAAACCCAACTTTATTATCGGATAAAAAATTAAATTTTGCAGTTAAACATTTTACGGATAAAGTAGATGGCTATCATACTTATCATGATTTAGCCACCCTGTTTGCCCATCAAAGCAAGCAAGCTCGAACCTATCGCACATTTAAAGAAGAATTTTATGAATATTTGAGTAGTACCGTTGATACTAAATATGGAAAAAACCACTTTAATAATCGTTTGTATCGAGAATTACAAGGGACTCTTTCCCACAATGATAGCCAAACAGTCAATGATACCTTGATGGCTGGAACCTGCCGCAAGTTACTCAATTTCTTAGTGGTGGAAAGTCCGCAACAACCCCATCACTTTGTTTTTTTAGATTTAAGTAGTAACTTGGGTGTGACTCGTTCGATCGGTTTGTTATTAAAAATTATCTTGTTTTGTCGCAAGGTTAAATCAGATTTAGAAAAACGCTTTTCTATTTTATTTAATCACTATGCTACGTTTCCTCGAAATAAAGTATTTTGGCTAATTGAAGCCTTAGAAAACCTCAATCTGGCTTTTAGCCTTAACTGGGGAAATTTGAGATTGCCTTAAGGTTCAGTTTTGATCTAAAGACATTGCTAAAAATTTAGATTAAATCCTGAAATTCATACTATATAGTGACAATCCCTGTGCTATATAATGGTAATCAATTTAAAGATTAAAAACTTTAAAATTCATCTGTCAAAATTTGGAAAAATCAGGATGTGTCGTGTTAACAGAAATCTCATCAAGGATGAGATACGGGGTGGGTGCAGATTACTCACCCTAGAGTTATTCGGATAAGGTTAATAATTCGGGAACTGTCACAAACCGATAGCGTTGTTTTTGTAATTCAGGAATCATAATTTTTAAGGATTCTATCGTTTGAAACCGATTTCCACCCCCATCGTGCATTAAAACAATATCCCCAGGACGAGCTTGAGTTAATACACGATTTGCTAAAATTTCCGCCGGAGCTTGTTGATAGTCTTTTGTATCAATTGACCACATAATAATCGCATAATTTTTACTGCGAGCATACTCCGCCGTTCCATTATCTAAAATCCCGCCAGGAGGACGAAATAACCGGGTTTTTAACCCTGTCATTAACTGTAATTTTGCTGATGTATTTTCAACTTCTGATTTTGCTTTAAGGGGTTCCATTTTTTCATAAGGATGTGACCAAGTATGATTCCCAACCGCATGACCTGATTGAACCACTTTTTGTATGATTTCAGGGTATAATAATAAATTACGACCTAAAATAAAAAATGTGGCTTTAATATCGAACTGTTCTAAAACTGCTAAAACTTTTAAGGTTTCTAACCAAGGGCCATCATCAAACGTTAAGGCAATCACTTTTTCTTGATTTCGAGGAGAAACACGATCAATCGTTTTGCCTTGATAACGTTCGGGAACTAAAGAATAATAAGGTTTTTCGGGTTTAGTTAAACCCGGAGGAGGAAATGGTTTTCGAGGCAGAAAAGAATCGGGTTTTCCTAAAGGTGGAAGTGCAGGTTCTTCGATTACATCTTCAGAAGAATTAATCTCAACTGGAACAACCATATTTTCCATTTTTAATTCAACAAAAGGCAAGGATACAGCAACTTGTCCTTGATGAAAACTAAAGACAAAAATTCCACCTACAGCACCGAGGAGAATTTGTGAAAACTGTTTAACAGTTATGGAACCCATCATCGGTTTTAAGCCTCAGAATCATCTGATTCTAGTTTACGAGACTTTCCTGATTGCTCCCGTAAACCTTCATTAAATTAAATATGAGAATGTTCCTGGTCAGAAACAATCTCTGTTTTGTTGGGGGTTAATGCGATCGCAAATAAAAACGAAACTAACGGCCCTACAATAAAAATAGTGAGTTCTAATCCAGTCATGATGACCCCCTGTGGGTTATGGGTTTCAGTCAGCCCCATTTTCATTAGATGCAGTTTGAGTAATTGTTTCGGTTTTAAACGCCTTTCGGTGTAAAAATCGCTTCTGCATCAACAAGTGTGCTGAAGAAGCCGTCTATATTTCTTAATATACTATAATCACCCTCATCCAGTCTTCCTCTATACTCTCATAGGTCTTAGTTTCACTCAATCTTTAAATCCAGAGCATAAAGCTTTACCCAAGCTAAATTTGATTCATAAATCTTTACGTTCTCAACAAGCCCTATTTAGGTTTGATTAGGAGTCTATCTTAACAGTTCTAGGAACTCCTACACCTCATTAAATCCATAAAGTTTATAACTTTTTAGTAGATTGTAAAAGCGAAAAATATAGATTAAAATCGGAGAATAGGAACAATCTCAGCTAAACAGAGGGGCGCAACACCATGAGTGGCGAAAAACGGCGATATGTTAGCGTTGAAGAGCAGGAATTGCGACGTCTAAAAGAGCAGGAAAGTCGTCTGCGTTCGGTACAACAGGATCTCCCCGAACGGTTAAATGCGGTGAGAGAACAGGCGCGACAAGAGTTTCAACAACGTTTTGCACCCCTCGAACAACGTGCCCAACGACAGGAACAGGAAAGCCAACGTTTAAAAAGCAGTTTAGCAGATTTAGAACGCAATACCCAAAAGCGGTTACAGCAACAGCGTCAGGAATTTCAAGCCGCAGTTCGAGACTCGGAAAAACGTCAACAACAGGCGCTAAAACAGGAAACCAACCGTTTAGAAACTGCAATGCGTCAAGGGTTTAAAGAACAGCGTCAAGAATATTTAAAAATAACACAACAACAACGTCAAGAATATACCCGTTTAATTACAGAACAAGATCAAAAATTCACTCAATTAATTATAGAAGAACGGAATGAACGCAAGCAAGGACAACGAATTTTACAACAACAAATTGATCACGTTGTCAATGATTTAAAACAGGAATGTCAACAAAAATCCCAACTTGCTCAAGATTTTTTAGCAGATGTAGAAGCGATTTGGCAACAAATTGATCGAGAGTATCAACATCAGAAGTTTGCCCCTGGACGGTTAACAGAATTGCATCGGGGATTGGAATTAGCCAGAACGAATATTGAAAATGGGGTGATGGAAGCTGCGATCGCAACCACCCAAAAAACCTATTTAGAATTAGTGGATTTACGCTTAGAATTAGAACAAAAAGAGCAAGAATGGCTATTACTTTATCAGGCAGCTTTAGAAGATTTAAAAAGTTTAATTACCGAGGTACAAGCGAATCGAAACTGTGAAGTAGAAGTGGGACAGGGAGATGATGCGGAAACCTTTAAGTTAGAAGTCGATTATTGGGTGAAGGGTCGATTAACCGAATATGAACAACAGTTAAAACAATTAGAAACTCAACTTAAAACTGAATCAGAAACCTTAACAACTGAACAGATCAAACAGTTGAGTGATCAAATTTTAGCTCAACAACCGATATTAGGAGAAATTGTAGAACAGGCGAAATTATCCATTTTAGGATCTCAACTCCGGGTAGAAATTGCCGACCGTGTGGTTGATGTTTTAGAATCTTTAGGATATCGTCTTCTTGATCCTGAATTTGATGCGGTTTACGAAGGTTCAGATCAACGCAATGCTTTTGTTGTAAAAGTTAAAAATGTTGCTGGTGATGAAGTGGTAACGGTGATTAGTCCTGAAGCCGAATTTGGTGCTAATTCAGTTTCAATTAATACCTTTAGTCAAACTTTAATTGATGAAAATTCCGTTGATCAACAAGCCAAATCTATTTTTAAAGCATTACAACAAGAAGGAGTCCAAGGTAAAGATCCTGACTTGAAAGATGTAGAATGTCATGAAAAACCTCAAACTCAATATCAAAATTTGGAGGAAGTTAAACAACGGAATCAAACTTGAGAAACCCTAGAAACCCGGTTTCTTCAAGAAACCAGGTTTCTAAGCACTCACAATGATATAATTTTATTAAGATGGCAAACCCTAACGTTATGGCTAATTGCCCGATCTGTCAAACAGAATACACAGAAAATCAAGTTAGTTTCTGTACAACTTGTGGATGGGATGTAACGCCCTATCCCGTAACTTTCCCTGGACATATCCCCGATGAATTTATTGCTAAAGAAAAAGCTAAATTAAATTGGGCAAAACAAGCATGGTTAAAATTAAAAACCCAGCAAAAGCAGTTAAAAGAAAAACAACTTGCCTCTCAACAACAGTTAACCGAACTTCTGGCTAAATTTGATCAATTTTCCCAAGTTCCCAGTCAACAATTAACAGAATCTATCTCTATTCTCACCCAACAGTTAGCAATAATTCAACAACAACTAACCACCGCCACCGCAGAACGTCAGCAACTCCAAACCCAAGTTAATCAGTTAAATCAATCTCAAATCAAATATCAGGAAAAATTAGCCCAAGAAATCGTTACCCCGCAAACCTTACTTAATTTTTTTACCCCCATTAACGAACAGTTAACAACGATTCAAACCCAACTTGAAACAGCTAAAATAGAAGAACCAATTCCCGAACCTCCCCCGTCTTTAAAGATAAAATTACGAGAATTTAGCTTTGTCGCAGTTACGGTTAATCGTCAAGGACAAATTATTAATTCTCAAGCCCAAAAAGCTCAAGACTTTCTGGAAGATTTAGGCAACAATATCATTTTAGAAATGGTGTCTATTCCGGGTGGGACGTTCCTGATGGGTTCACCCCAGGGGGAAGGAGGTAATGACGAAAAACCCCAACATCAAGTTACCGTTTCGGCTTTTTTGATGGGCAAATATCCTATTACTCAAGCGCAATGGAAACGGGTTGCTAACTTACCGAAAGTTAGCCGAGATCTAAAACCAGACCCTTCTTACTTTAAAGGCGATCTCCGACCTGTAGAAAATGTAAACTGGTATGATGCGGTGGAATTTTGTGCCCGACTCTATCAATACACAGGAACACCCTATCGCTTGCCCAGTGAGGCGGAATGGGAATATGCCTGTCGCGCTGGAACCACATCGCCGTTCTACTTTGGGGAAACGATCACCAGTCAGTTAGCCAACTATGACGGTAGCAAAATCTATGCCAGCGAACCCCAGGGGCAATATCGCCAGCAAACCAATCCCGTCGGGGAGTTTTCCCCCAATGCCTTTGGGTTATATGACCTTCATGGCAATGTCTGGGAATGGTGCGCTGATCCTTGGCATGACACCTATGCTCGTGCACCAGGTGTGGGTCGTGTTTGGGATAATCAAAATGATAATCGTTATCAAGTTTATAATGTTGAAAATTTAGTCAAGTTATTATTAGACGGAAGAACTCGATGTTTGCGGGGCGGTTCGTGGTTCAAAAATCCCGACTCCTGCCGTTCTGCTAATCGTCTCCGTTACAGTCCCGGCTACAGCAACTACAGCTACGGGTTTCGGGTTGCCTCCTGTGTTGGTTATTAGGATTCTTAGGAGCGAGGCGGGTTGATAATAGTTATCGGTGGGAATTGTCAATTAATACCGAATCCATCCCTACGGGTTTATTCCTATATTTATTCTTGCTAATATGACTGTTGAACGAATTAAATCAGGGTTAAGTTTAGATTCAGGCGATCGCTTTTTTATCTTCTACGGAACTCATACTAGCGATACCTTCTGCACTCCAGATTTATTATTACAAGATATTGAACAAGTTTTACATCGTTATTTACAATCTCAAGGTTATCAAAGAATCCTGTTTTATTCAGGAGTGGAAAAACTGTATTTCTTAGATCAAGCATCCCGCGATCGCTGTCTTCCCCAAATTCAATCTAACAATAATTCTGCCCCTTGTCAAGAACTTAGATTCTCCGGTTCATTAGGAAAAAAACGGGGATTATTAGGGCGAAAAACACCCGCAACCCCGACCGAAATTCCACCAACAACCCGCAATGCTCCAACTCGATTACAAGATGTTAATATTCTGCCCATTTTTGAAACAGTCATGCAGGATATTAACCAAAAATCCGTGATTATTTTTACCAATACTGAAGATTTAGGACAATTTGATCATCGCCGCGAACTATTTGGGCGGTTTGTTAATTGGTTACGTTTACCGCCGCAAAATTCTAACCTGTGTATTTTTATTTCTCACCATGAAACCAGTGCCAAATTGCAAGAATATTGCGATCGCATTGGTTTTACTCTCCTGTCTAATTATATCAGAAACCGAGATCATTCTACAACTCAATCTTTAAATTTAGTTTGCCTAGCCTCTCCCGATATCCAAGAAATTAATAACTTACAACAGTATTTTCGGTTACAGGAACAAAAAAAACTAGACTGGAAAAATATTAATCAACTATCTCAATGGATATCGGCGGAAAATCAATCTCTAAAGACTTGGTATCATCGGTTTAAAATTGTTCCTGAAATTTCCCTAACTCAAGCAAAAGCCAAGCGTTGGTTTACTGCAGATATTAGCACTCAACCTGCTTTAGAAAGGTTAAATCAAATGATTGGTTTATCGAGTGTTAAAACCTTAATTAGTCAACAAATACCCCAGCTAATTGTACAACAACAACGTCAAAAACAAGGACAACAAACCGACCCACCCCGTCTTCATTTAATCTTTACCGGAAATCCGGGTACGGGGAAAACTACCGTAGCGCGATTAATTGGGGAAATATATCGAGATTTAGGATTATTAAAACGGGGTCATGTTCGAGAAGTTGCTAAACAGGATTTAGTCGCTGGATATGTGGGACAAACCGCAATTCAAACTAATGAAGTGATTGATCAAGCTTTAGATGGGGTATTATTTATTGATGAAGCTTATACCTTAAGTCAAGGGAGAAATAATGATTTTGGTCAGGAAGCGATTGATACTTTGTTGAAAAGAATGGAAGATGAACGTCATCGACTGGCGGTCATTATTGCGGGATATCCTGATAATATTAATGACTTTTTAGAAAGTAATCCGGGGTTAAAACGTCGCTTACCCACTACGATTATTTTTGAAGATTATACGCCCTCGGAATTGTTAGGGATTTTTCAACAACGGTTATCGCGGGTACAGTGTTCAATGACATCGGAATTAGAATTAGCTTTAGTTCGTTTATTCACGGATTTGTATAGACGAAGAGATCAAAATTTTGGTAATGCGGGGGTAGTGGAAAATTTATTTGATAAAATGGATCAATTGCGTTCCCAGCGTGTAATTCAGCAGAATTTAGAACAGTTAAGCGAACCTTTTCAACTCCAAGATTTACCCCCAGAATATCGCCAAGAATCTCGAAAAAATGAGGAGATTTTACAAGAGTTATTACAACAATTAGATCGATTAACGGGATTAGATTCTGTTAAACAGAATATCCGAGAAATTGTGACTGAACAATTAGCCAATCAACGGTTAAGAGAAGCGGGAATTTCTATTAATGAAGGTCAACAAACGCGCCATCTATTATTTACGGGAAATCCAGGGACGGGAAAAACAACGGTAGCGCGATTAATTGGGCAAATTTTTAAAGCGTTGGGATTATTAGAAAAGGGGCATTTTATTGAAGCAAATCGCAGTAATTTAGTCGCTGGATATGTGGGACAAACAGCTTTAAAAACGAAAGAAGTGATTGAATCTGCGTTAGATGGGGTATTATTTATTGATGAAGCTTATGGGTTAAGTCGCAGTGATTCAGGTCAAGATTTTGGAAAAGAAGCGATTGATACGTTAGTACCAATGATGGAAAATGAACGCGACCGCCTGATTGTTATTTTAGCAGGATATACCCTAGAAATGCAAGGGTTTATGAATGCAAATTCGGGGATTAAATCTCGAATTAGTAATATTATTGAATTTCCTGATTATACCGGAGAAGAATTGCATCAAATTTGTTTAGGAATGGGTCAGCAAGGGGGGTGGATAGTTCCCCCAGAAGTATCAGCAAAATTGTTAACTGTATTTCGAGATATGTATGAACATCGGGGGCGAAATTTTGGCAATGGTCGAGAGGTCAGAAACGTTTATGAAAAAATGGTACAACGTCTCAAAAGTCGGATTGTTCGAGAGCATTTATCAGGGGAAGAGATGATAACTTTTAGATTAGAAGATATTCATAATTAACAAAGGATAATCGTGCGTGTGCTGCGATGGATTACCTTACTTTGTGGCGGTATCGATGGCGGTTTTAAAATGATTGGAAAAATTTAGAGGGGGAATACCAACCATTAAGGCTTCATTGGGGCGCAGATGAATTTCAACATCTCGCTGACGTTGTGTAAATAAACTTGCTTCGGGTAAATGACGAGAAGTTAAAAAATGTACGACTTGATTGGATGAACCTCGCCAACCTTGATTATCATTAAATTCAGGAAGATATTCTCCATCAATTAAAACATCAATTAAGCTTAAAATTTGATCAATTTCGGGGTTGTTTTGAGCTTGCAGTTGTGTTAAAGTAAACCCAGTAAAACAAATAATAGAAATATCTTGTTGTTGACGTAAATTATGGAATAATTCACTCAATGCAGCAGCTTGTAACATCGGTTCACCGCCAGAAACCGTTAACCCTTCTGTAGCCGGAATTGATAATATATAATTAGCTAATTTTTGGGGATCAATTTCTGTGGCTTGTTTCTGGGGTATCCACTCAGGAGAAACACAACCCCGACAGTTAAAACAACATCCCTGTACCCAAATTGCAAACCGTTGACCAGGGCCAAGGGTACGGGTTGAAGGGCAAATTTCAGCAATATTAAGTAAAGTCATGTTTGAATGTTATTTTTATTGAATTATAATTAAAGAGGAATGGTTAAAAAGTAAAGCGAATTTTTTGTTGTATCTGCTCCTGTTTTTTTCGAGAGATTGATAATTCTTGGTCAATTTCTGCTAAAGTTTCCTGTACGGTTTTGAGTAGATGATCGATTTTTTCACAATTCACAGGTAAGAGTTTTCCTAATACGACATTGGTTTGATAATGACTATTTAACATTGTGATTAATTCCTGGGTTACGGTGTGATAAGTTTCAAAATCGGTTTGAGTTTGTTGGATTTGTTGTTGAACTTGATTATAGCTTTCTTGTTGTTGAATGAGTTGTTGTTTCTGGGTCTCTAAATGAGCTAATTCTTGATCTAGCGCTTCTGATAATCGTTGACGTTGAAGTTGGGTTAAGGTGATTAATTCTGATACAGAATTGCGGGTACTTTGTTCTAAATGGTTTTGTCGAGATTGCCAATAGGTGATTTCTTCTTTTAATAGGGTTTGTTGCTGTTGTAAGGCGGTAATTTGTTCGTCTAATTGAGTTTTTTGTTGTTGTAAATCAGTGAGAATTTGTTGTTGGGGTTCTAGTTGAATGGCTTTTTCTGCAATCGTTTTCCTGAGTTGTTCTAAGTTGGCGGTTTGTAATTCTGCTTCTAGGGTCGTTAACTGTTGAATTTTAGATTTTAGCGTTTTTAATTCCTGAGTTTCTTGAATAATTTGTTGTTCTTGTGATAGAATTAAATTAGCCGATTTTAAGAGTTCTGATTTTTCAGTAATTAGGGTTTTTAAAGATTGATTGCGATCGTTAATTCTTTGCTTCAGATTGGCAGAAATTGGCAAAGAATCGAGTAAAAGTTGCCAAGAGTTGAGCAGTTCTAATTGAGTTGCTAAGGTTTTGGAAAGAGCGATCGCCCAAGCTTCAAAGGTTTCTGGTTCCGTTTCTGATAACTGTTTTAATAATTCAGGAGTAAAGGTTAATTGACAGTCCTCAAACAGTGATTGAATCAACTCAAAAGGTAAGCAAATATTATCAAATTCCAAAAGATTTTGACAAGTTTTAATTTGTTCAATTAAGTTAAGATTTTTGGGATTTTGCAGCATAATATTTATTGAATTCCATCAATTAAAACATGACCAGGGAACATCTCAGAAACGACATTTCCCAAGGGATATTCTAAGCGGTTTCCGCTTCTGAGTTCTTCGAGAACTAAATAAGCAATTTGAGATCGATCCACTTTCATTCCGATTTTATATTTAGTATCAGATGAACAACAAGGTAACTCAATCATATCAGGAAGGGTATGTTGATGTTTCTTTCCTTTCGATAATAATTGTAGCCAAAGGGTGATGGAAATTTTATGATCAATGGGAGTCAGGGGTTGAGAATAAAAATTAGGTTGTGCTAAATCTTCTAAATTAGACCCTCCTTTAATTAACGAAATATCTAATTTTTCGAGTTCATGGGTTTGAGTATTGATCGTTTCTAAAATCACTCCTACAGTATGAACATATTTTTCGATTGGATTAACTAACCCATTCGCAATTAAACAAGCTCCGTAGGAAATTGCATAAGCACTGTTAGTAATATTAAAACTGCGGTCAATTCGAGGATCATTTTTATCAATTTCCAGAGCATCCATAATCGCTCTTTGAACTAAAATAAACTGACAAAATCCTCCCACCATAAACAGTTTATCAATCTTGAAATCCTGTTCTTTTAGATAGAATTTAACTCGGTTTAGTACCGTTTCAATTCCTTGCTTAATCGGTTTAAATGCCTCTTCAACTTCTCCAAAGGTTACAGAATAACCACTAAATTTATAAACTTTATCATTAATTTTATCGTGTTTTTCCTCTAAGTTTAAATAGTTAATAAACAATCGTGTGCTGCGATCATGAGTATTAATTTTAACTCGTTCAAAATCTCCCATTAAACTCATCAATTCTGCATCAGATTCTTTTAAAGATTGACCTTGCTTTTTACTATAAGCTTGCTGAACAATGCGACGATCAAAAGCGACTCCGGCGGATTCTAATCCTTTATCTCCTTGTCCATCAAAATAGAGAACTTCAACCTTATGATCTCCATAAATACGACAAAGACTAACATCAAATGTACCGCCTCCCATATCACAAACTAGCAAATTGCCGTTAAAGGGTTGCTGATTTTTTTGCTGGGCGTGGCGTTGATTAATCCAAGTATAATAAGCAGCCGCAGCCACAGGTTCACTGACCAATTGTAAGAGTTGTTTTTCTAATCCTAATTCTTGTTTAATTAAAGTTTGTAGACGTTCCCGACCCAAATTATAAATATCTCGTTGCCAAATTTCAGGAACAGAAACGACTAGGGTTTTAATTTCACCCTTTTGACTGGTAAAACTATAGGAATTGTCAATAGAAATTAAGAGTTCTCGTAGATAATCTGTAGTGACACTGATGGGGGTGCGATCGGAGGAAAAATATTGAGAAAATTCAGATGGATCTAAAGGTAATCGCATTTTAAAATGACCGTAGGTTTCTACTTGGGGGTCTTGAGTTCCCGCCGTGTGAGCCACCGTACCAATTTCTATATAATTATCATGATGATAGGCAATAAAAGAAGGGATATATTTAGAACCATCTGGAGGCGGACAGGAATAAGCTTCCGGTTCTCCATTGGAGTTGAGATAGGAAATAATCGAGTTAGTTGTACCAAAATCTAAACCGATATGAGACATTTTACTAAACTGGAGTGCTTTTCAATTATATTATACTCCTGTCTAAGAAAAAAGAGTATAAAACCTTGAAAATTTGGTAAACTTCAATGATGTTAATCACTTAAATCCTATAACCATTTTACAGTCAATCTCTGTCCCTCTTGCCTTCAGAGCCCCATTAATGTTATAGGATGACAGAACATTTTAATCTGCCTAAAAATCTAACACAGATGAACAAAAAACTGGCTGTTTCTCTTTTGACTCTTCTGTTGACCGTTAATTTTCCTTTATCGGGTTGGGCCGAAACCGTATTAGAAAAAGTAAACCGGACAGGGATACTAACAGCAGGGGTAAGGACGGATGCGGTTCCCTTTGGTTATACGGATAAAAATAACACTTTACAAGGATATTCCGTTGATTTAATTAAACTGATTCAACAACGACTCGAAAAACAATTGAATAAACCGATTAAATTAGAATTAAAAACGGTTAACTTAAAAGATCGATTTACTCAAGTAGAAACAGGTCAATTAGATATTGTTTGTGAAGCCACAAGTATTACTGTTGGACGAGAAAAAACGGTGGATTTTTCCATTCCTTATTTTACCAGTGGAATTCAATTGTTAGTCCGAGAAGCGGATGCAGAACGCTTAGATCCAACAACAGTCTCAGAAACCCAATTAAAGAGCATCCGAGATAATAATATTACCGTTGGATTTTTATTAGGAACCACGACAGATGATGAATTTCGACCCGTTTATCCTGAAGCAAAATGGCAAGTTGTGGGGAGTCGTGCTGATGGAATTCGTCGCTTAAGAGAAGAAGAAATTGATTTAATGGTTAGTGATGGAATTCTATTATTAGGTGAATTATGGCAACAAGGAGAAGACGTTAAAAAATTTCGTCTGATTCCTGAACAACCCCTAACCTTTGAAAATTATGGCTGTATTTTACCGAAAAATAGTCGGCAATGGGGAACTTTAGTCAATCAAACCATTACCTCAGATGAAAATTTGCAACTGTGGAACCAATGGTTTGATCCCAAAACAGGACGCTTCCCTTATCAACGCTTTGAAAGTAAAACCCAATCGTAATTTTTGAAAAAATAAGAGCCAAAACGAACCACAGGGAACAGTCACCTGTGGTTACAATTTCGAGATTAGGAGGAAGGTAAAAAGATTAATCCACAACATGAATTAATCCTCGGCGAAGGCGTTCAAAAACTTCATCAATATAAGAACTTTCTTCTAAAGTTAATGTATCTTTGGAGAGTAATAACGACATTAAAACTCGCTGATCACTGCGGGTAATTTTTCGAGAACAGAAAATTTGATTTACTAATGTCTCAAGGCTACTTTCAACGCTAACTGTAGGTTCACTGAGAAACATAGACATCACCTATATGCACCTCATCTTAATGGTTTATTATTCCTTTAATTTTGACACCCGGCAGTGACACAACACCCCCTATCGGTGTGATCAAGTTCACTGCTGAACGGTGATTCTTATCAATATTGTTAAGTTTTCATGTCTTCGCAGCCCATAGCAATTCGCTAAGGAATATTTTATGATAACGACAACGGCTTTTTGTTTAATCTGTCCTATGAAACAGAGAATCATAGTTGGTATTGCCTTGTTAGGGATACTCAGTCCTCTAACACCAGCCAGCGCGGAAAATTTAGAACAAACCCGACAACTTCTCGCTACGAAACAATGTCAAAATTGTGACCTCAGTGGGGCAGGTTTGGTACTGGCGAATTTAGTCGGGGCGAACCTGAATGGCGCCAACCTGGTGGGGGCTAATCTCAGCCGAGCAAACCTGACAGGCGCTGACCTGCGGGGCGCGAACTTAACCGGGGCGAGTTTATTTGGAGCGAACTTAACCGGGGCGAATCTGACGGGGGCCATTCTCAACGGCACAGACTTAAGAAGCGCCTATCTCACCAATGCGATTTTAGACGCTCAAAGTCTCGATAATGCTCAGTTAGTGGGTGTGGTGGGACTCCCTGCTAATACTGGCAATGCTGAGGACTTTTACCGTTTAGGAGTGACGGAAGCCAAAGCGGGTCATTATGTCAATGCCATTGATTTGTATAATCAAGCCCTAACCCTTGATCCTAAATTAGCGGCTGCTTATTTTGCTCGGAGTATGGCACGGGCAGATTTAGGCGATTTACCTGGGGCGATTGTTGATGCAAAACAAGCGCAACAACTCTATCAAACCTTAAATTCTCCAGAAGGAGAAAAAATTTCACTTCAGTTAGTGGAAGTCTTAGAATATCGACAAAATCCCGACCAAAATAAACCTCGTGGTGGTTTTTTGGGGTTCTTAGAATCAGCAACACCGATGTTATTAAGATTATTGTTCTAACTCAACTCAAAGTTAAATTAGACAATCGGCTATATCATAGCTTCAAGGCAGTTAGAGAGGGAGTCAATCGATGAGCGATCGCAAAAATAAATCTTTATGGAATTCTATCACTCAAAAAGCAGAAGGCTTGAAAGATAGCGTCAGTCAAAAAGCTGCGAACGCCAGTAAATCTTTAACAGAAAAAGCCACAGAAGCGGCGAAACATTCCGTGTCAAATCTGGGAGAAACCATTAGTCATAAAGCCGCAGAAGCCGGAAAAACAATTCGGGATACGGCAACTCATTCGGTAGAATCAACTTGGAAAAAAGGTCAAGATTGGGTGGATCATTTAGGTTCAGAATCCCCAGAACCCTTAACGAATCCCAATGCACCAGATTGTAGCTTAGATGAACTGTATCATATTTTTATATCCTATCAAACCGCCTATCAAGGAGGCAATCAAACCGTAACTTTAAAAAGTGGAAAAACCTATACCGTTAGAATTCCCCCAAACCGCACAGAAGGATCTAACCTACGCCTAAAAGGATGTGGAGTTAAAGGAAATGATGCGTTTTTAGTGCTGCATACATTTTATAATTCTGAAGCCAATTTAGATCGGCAAATTAATCGTTTAATTAATCAAACTTCCCTGTATGAACAAACAAAAATTCGATGCTTAGAAGCCTATAATCGTTTAAATTATGGTCAACCCACTCAAGATTTTACCGCCTTGGATTTATTAGATTATTTGGTTCTAACCTCTAAACTGTATTCGGATATGGGTCAACGCTATATTATAGCCAGCCATTATTCCCGTTCCTTGGGTTTAGAACAATGTTTAGAAAAGGCATTAGAAACATCGAATTTAGATTTAGATGAGAAAATGCGATTAAAAGGAAGCTATCAGTATGTTCGTTCGGGAGAAGCGGTTCCTGATTTAGAAGCCTTGAGTAAAATTGATGCAATTATTCTGAATTCATCTTTAAAGGCGGATTTAAAAAAATACTATTTGCGGGGAAGTGTGACATCGAGGGTTTTAACCTTGGATATTCTGATTATTAATGCCATTTATAACCATCCTCAGTTATCAGAATCTGATCAAAAAAGATACACTAAAACCTATAGTCAAATTCGAGAAGGACAAACAGTTCTGGATGCTTTAACGTTAATCGCCTTAGATGAATGGATGATGAACGCTGAAATTCCAGCCATTGGAAAAGTGATTTATCAATTAATTCGCAAACCGGATTTACCCTTAAACAATGAGTTTGATAATAATGATTATTTAGAATCGTTTAAAATTATTCAGGAAACTCTACAATCGGTTTTAAAAACTTATCCTGATTATCCAGCAACCGGAATTCAAGGAATTGATATTGCGGAAGTTAAAATTGATCGATTAGCTGAAAAATCTTATAATTCTGTATCCAGGGGAGGATTAGGATTATTATCAGGAAATGTAATGATTAAAGGGGCAGTTCCTTTAATAGAAATGACCGCAAGAGTGGCGATCGCTCAAGTGGCAGAACGTTCAACTCGTGATAAAATTAACTTGGGAATTCCTGCGGTTTCAGACACCGGAAATCAGGCCACAGCGATTGGTAATAATTGGATGGCGGTCGGTTCCTTTGGAGACGGTGAAAAACCCATTCATCATTTATACGGTGCAGCGTTTTATCGAACTTTAATGAATGACATCGATGGAGTCAGTGGTATTGCTGAACCCGCAGCCCAGAAATCGATTCCTCAAGGGTTAGGATTATTAAAACTGTTAAAAGGACAACCGGATAAACAACGGGTGATCAAAGATTTAGAAACTCAAATGTATCGTTAAACTTTTCGAGGTAGAATAGAAAAGTTTAATGATTAAATTTGGAATATCTCATGACTTCAGAAACCCATAAAACAACAGAATCAACGACTGGTGCAGATGCAATTGATGTGGCGATCGCAAAAGGAATTGACTTTGATGGAACACCCATTCCTCCAGCCAAACTCGATCTCTACAATAAAGTTATGGGATTAGAAGCCGGACGTCAACGCAGTGGTGTGAGTAATACAATGCGTTCTCGAATCGTTCGCATTGGTGCTAAACATATTCCTCAAGATGAACTCAATCAACTGTTAATTGATGCCGGATTTCAAGGGTTAAAAGATAAAGAAATCCTATTCTATTATAGCGCAAAATAATTAGTCGGGGCGGGATAAGCCCGCCCAAACTCAGTGATCAGCATTAGTAAAAATACTCATCTATTTTAGAAGAAAACAACTTGATATAAAGTGTTTCTATCAGTAGACAAAAGTAAAATCAATAAGTGATCCGATTTTGTAGCATTTTTCCTAAGTTTTGTTCCTTTTTTTCTCTTCTCTCTTTCGATTTTGTAGCATTTTTTTTGAGATTTAGATTAGTGATATTAGTGTTATGTATACTTTTAAAGACAGAGTTCAGTTTTCAACGACTGTTTAAGGATTGACCACTCAACAAAATGTAAATCAGGCAAGCTGCATGAGGGAGAAATAGATCATGTCAAATTTTGATCTAGTGCTGAAATTATTGTTACAACTAACAATAATTTTAGGAACTTGCCGTATTGTTTCTATCATGGGGCGTTATGTCGGACAAACCGATGTAGTTTGTGAAATGATTGCTGGAGTGATATTAGGGCCGTCTTTATTGGGTTTAATTGCACCTGATATCCAACAATGGTTGTTTCCTAACGTTCCCCTAATCTTAGAATCAGGAACTAAAATTCCTAATCCATCTATGTCAATTCTTTTTGCTATTAGTCAGCTTGGATTAGCGATTTATATGTTTCTGATTGGCTTAGAATTAGATACCGATCAGTTAAAAAACAATATTAAAAGTGCAGGTTTAGTTTCCCTGGCTGGCATCATTATCCCCTTTACTTTAGGTGCGATCGCCACGTTATTTTTATATGGTAATAACCAACTGTTTAATCCGCAAATTACCTCATGGGCTGCCGCTTTATATTTAGGGGCTTCCATGTCGATTACGGCTTTTCCCCTGTTAGCCAGAATGTTACATGAACGGGATATTGCGAAAACCAGTTTTGGAACTTTAGTATTAGCAGCAGGTTCAATTGATGATGCGACAGCATGGTGTTTACTCGCAATTGTATTAGCTAGTATTAAAGATTCTGCGAGTATTGCAGTTTTAGCAATTGGTGGCGGTATTGAGTATGTATTATTCATGGTTTTTCTAGGAAAACCTCTATTCAAAGTTTTTACTCGTTGGACTAAGCGTGATCGTCGAGTCACCCAACAAACCTTAACGGTACTCTTAATCCTTTTGATGTTATGCGCTTGGTTTACGGATTTCATGGGAATCTATGGGGTATTTGGTGCATTCATTTTGGGTACAGTTATGCCGCGTGGAGAATTCGCCAAACAGGTACGCCACTATACAGAATTTCTCACCTCTAGCTTTTTACTTCCAATTTTCTTTGTTTTTTCAGGTTTAAACACACAAATTGGATTAGTTAATACGCCAGAATTATGGGGGATTACAATCATTATTGTAGCGATCGCAATCATTGGTAAAGGCATTGCTTGTATGTTAGCCGCTAAAATGGCAGGTGAAAATTGGCGGGAATCGGCAACCATTGGAGCTTTAATGAACGCAAGAGGTTTAATGGAGTTGATTATCCTTAATATTGGTTTAGAACAAGGTGTGATTACGCCTACTTTGTTCACCATGATGGTAATTATGGCGATCGTAACAACCCTAATAACATCTCCTCTGGTGAACTTTTTATTACACCGCAAAATTTATCAACTTGCTGCTAAATAGAACAACAATTTTTAGATAGCTCTCATCCTTTTAGGATAGGGCTTGATTGCTTAATTTTTACGGTTTAAGCTAACTCCATTGCGACGGATATCACCAGCACCAAATAACTCTCCGTCCGATGTTTTAACTAAAGTATTAACCCCACCAAAAAACATATTTTTTTCCGGCCATAATCTGATAGAATCCTGAGCAGATAAATTAAGATGATTAACCGTTTCCTCATCAAACCCCGGTTCAATATCAAAGCGATGATTTTCCCAATGGACACGGGGACTATTCACCGCATCTTCAACGGACATCTTAAAATCTATTAAATTTAATAACACTTGTAAAATTGCCGTTCTAATGCGATTAGAACCACCAGAACCCAGAACAATGTCTGGTTTATGATGATCATTTAAGACTAAAGTGGGAGACATCATCGAAGAAATTCTGACATTTTCCAGCCATTGATGAAATCCTTGGGGGTTTAAGTCTTCTTCTCCCAACATATTATTAACCATAATTCCGGTTCCTGGGATCATATATCCTGAACCTTCTCCATTAGACGTGGTAACACTGGCTGCATTTCCTTCTTGATCTAAAACACTAATATGAGTGGTACTTCCCCATTTATTCACCGAATGTAGGAAAGGTTCTTGATAATTAGAGACAGAAGATAGAAAGTTTTCGGCAATATTCAATTCATGTAAATCGCCATCTAACCTTTCCTTACGAGCAATATTAGTCACTTGCATCACAGTTTTTAACAAGTTTAAATATTGGGGACTTCCAAACTGAATCTTAGTTAAATCTACAGAGGATAAAAGTTTTAACGCAAACGCTATTAACGTCCCCCCCGAACTCGGAGGAGGATTCGTTAATAAAGTTTTTCCTCGATAGTTAAGGGTTAAAGGGTTCCGTTCGATGACCGTATAATTTTCCAGATCCTCTAACGTCAAATGTCCGCCCTTATTCTGACAATCTCGAACTAATTGTTGAGCAATTTCTCCGTGATAAAATTCTCCCCTT
>NZ_JBJUDF010000063.1:0-4950 GCF_046067725.1 Planktothrix sp. | reverse complement strand
CAACGAACCGCCGAATTACAAGAAAGTCAACGTTTTATTGAAAGTATTACTGATAATACACCCAATATTATTTATATTTATGATCTTGAGGAACAGCGCAATATTTACTGCAATCGTGAGATCATTGATATTTTGGGGTATTCCCCTGAGCAGATCCAAGCGATGGGACATTCATTTTTTATCGATCTCCTCCATCCCGATGATTTAGAGTCTGTATTAGTTCATCAGAATAACTTACACACTCTCCAGAACACTGAAAAGCGAAACAGTGAATATCGGATGCGAGATGTCAACGGAGAATGGCGCTGGTTACTCAGTCGCGATGTGGCTTTCTTACGCAACAACGATGGAACCATCAAGCAAATTGTGGGCACGGCTCAAGATATTACTGAACGGAAACAATCTGAAGAAAAATTGGAGATGGTCTCCGAGAGATTATCATTAGCCCTGGAATCAGGAGGGTTTGGGATTTGGGAGTGGGATATTTTGTCAGACCGACTGATCTGGGATGATCGAATGTATGAACTTTATGGCTTAGAGAGGTCAGATGTTCGAGAAACCATCTATCAAACCTGGGTAAACGCATTGCATCCTATTGATCGAGAAATCACTGAAACGGCGATTCAAAAAGCGTTACGGGGTGAGAAGGAATATGACCCAGAATTCCGAGTGGTTCATCCTGATGGTTCTATTCGATATATCAAAGCGTATGCTTTAGTTCAACGGGATAACAATGGAGAACCGCAACGAATGGTTGGGGTTAACTTTGATATTACTAGCACTAAAGAAGCGGAAAAAAAACTGCGACAGGTGAATGAACGGTTGACCCTAACCAATGCGGAACTCGATCGAGCCACCCGGCTTAAAGATGAATTTTTGGCAAATATGAGCCACGAATTACGAACCCCCCTGAATGCGATTTTAGGAATGACTGAAGGGTTACAGGATGGAGTTTTTGGCGACCTCAGTGAACCACAGAAACAAGCCGTCAATAGTATTGAGCGCAGTGGTCATCATCTGTTAGTCCTGATTAACGATATTTTAGATCTCGCGAAAGTCGAATCGGGTAAATTAGAATTACAGTTGGCTCCAATATCCATCACTTACCTGTGTACCAATAGCTTAACCTTTGTTCGACAACAGGCTCTTAAAAAAAATATTCAACTAACAACCGAGATCCCAGAGGGGTTAGGGGATATTGTGGTAGACGAGCTTCGGATTCGTCAAGTTTTGATTAATCTCCTCAATAATGCCGTTAAATTTACTCCTGAAGGTGGAAGTGTTAAATTCAAGGTGAAAGTCATATCCTCAGACCCGCAGAATTTATTACAATTTTCGGTCATCGATACAGGTATTGGTCTGACTCCTGAAAATGCTAGTAAATTATTCCAACCGTTTATCCAAATTGATAGCAGTCTGAATCGTCAGTATAGTGGGACAGGGTTAGGATTAGCATTAGTGCGTCGTTTAGTTGAACTTCATCACGGAACGGTTGGAGTGACCAGTGAGTTAGGACAAGGTAGTTGTTTTACCGTTTGCTTACCCTATATTCTCAGCCCAGCATCGACAATTCAAGCCCCTGTATTGTCTGCTCATCCTATCACTCCTGAAAAATCACAGCGATCAGAACCGACAACAATCTTTACGGCTTCCCAGAAACCAACCGGTTCATCAAATCTTTTGTTAGTTGAGGATAATGAATTAAATATTGCCACCATTTCCAGTTATTTAAGCAGTAAAGGGTACAACATTGAGATTGCAAAAAATGGGGAAGAAGGTGTTACACTAGCCAAGTCTTTGTCTCCTGATTTAATTTTAATGGATATTCAACTTCCCAAAGTAGATGGACTAGAAGCCATTCGTCAAATTCGTGCTGAACAACGATTAACTTCTACTCCGATTATTGCCTTAACGGCATTAGCGATGATGGGAGATGAACAAAAATGTTTAAATGCAGGAGCGAATGATTATCTTTCTAAGCCTGTAAAATTAAAACAACTGGTCGAGAAGATTGAATGTTTATTGAATTTAAGGAACCCTCAGTAATGGACAAAACGCCGATTATTCTAATTATTGATGATGAACCCGATAATTTTGATGTGATTGATACTTTACTGGCAAATGAAGGCTATGAATTAGGTTATGTTTCTAATGTCAAACAAGCGTTTAATCTTCTCAAAATGTCTCAACCGGATGTGATTTTGCTAGATGTGATGATGCCAGAAATGAATGGCATAAAATTCTGTAAATTATTGAAAGCTAATCCCCAATGGTCATATATTCCGGTGATTATGGTGACAGCCCTTGCTAGTAAAGACGATTTATCCCAATGTTTAGAGGCGGGTGCAGATGATTTTATTAGTAAACCCGTCAATGGAACTGAATTGCGAGCTAGGGTTCGTTCCATGTTACGCATTAAGCAACAATATGATCGCATACAAACGCTACTGCAAGTGCGGGAAGATATGGTAAACATGATGGTACATGATCTCAGAAATCCTCTGGCGGGTATTTTGTTTTCAACCGCGTTACTAAAAAAGCCAGGGTTATCACCGGAAAGACAGCAGAAAAAAATTCAACAAATTGAGGCAAATGGTTCTCAATTACAAGTCATGATTGATAGTTTATTGATGATGGCTAAGTTAGAATCAGGGAAAATGATGCTGAATTTTAAAACGATTGATTTAGGTGAACTTTGTACCTCAGTTATTCAATATTTTGAGTTAATAGCTCATCATAAAAACGTGATCATTGTTCCCGATTTACCTGCTCCAGGTGCTAAAATTTTAGTGGATGCTGTGCTGTTTCGCCGAGTTATTGATAACTTACTTTCTAATGCAATTAAGTTTTCTCCAAGTCCGAGTCAGATCGAATTAAAAGCACAATATTTAGAACATGGAGGGGCAATGGTTCAAGTTATTGACTCAGGGCCAGGTATTAGTGAAAACACCCGAAAAACACTGTTCCAGAAATATGAAATTGGGACAATTCGAGAAGGAATTAATCAAATTGGTTTAGGATTAGCGTTTTGCAAAATGGCAATGGAAGCACACGGAGGTGATATTTCCCTGGAAGATAATTATCCCCAAGGCTCGATCTTTACTGTGAATCTTCCTGGGAATAAGAGTTAATTTACCCGGTCTGCACACCAACCATCCATCACCAACAACGCTTAAAATAAAGGGTGCTGTGATTCTCTTCGAGTATGGCTGGACATAGTAAGTGGGCGAATATTAAACGCCAAAAAGCGAGGGTGGATGCGGTTAAAGGCAAAGTATTCACCAAAATTTCCCGTGAAATTATTGTAGCGGCACGTTCAGGAAGTGACCCGGCGGGAAATTTTCAACTGCGAACCGCCATTGACAAGGCAAAAGCCGCCGGAATTCCTAATGATAATATTGAACGAGCGATCGCTAAAGGTTCAGGGAAACTCGGCGCCGGAGCTTCTGAGTTAGAATCCATTCGTTATGAAGGCTATGGAGTTGGAGGAGTGGCGATTTTAATAGAAGGGCTCACCGATAACCGCAATCGTACCGCCGCCGATTTACGAGTAGCCTTTAGTAAAAATGGTGGGAACTTGGGGGAAACCGGATGTGTGAGTTGGATGTTCGATCAAAAAGGCGTTGTCACCTTAGCTGGGCCCATTGATGAAGAAAAACTGCTAGAAGCCCTAGTCGAAGGGGAAGCAGAATCCTATGAATTAACCCCGGTCAATGATAGTGATGGGGCGGAAGTCTCAACAGCGATCACTAATTTAGAACATTTAGCCCAGGTATTAAAAGAACAGGGATTTAACGTTGTCGAAGCAGAATGGCGTTGGATTCCGAATAATATTATTGAAGTTGATGATGTGGAAAAAGCCAAATCCTTAATGAAACTCATGAATGCTTTAGATGATTTGGATGATGTACAAAGTGTAACGGCAAATTTTGAAATGTCTGATCCTTGTTATCAAATGCTTTATAACGAATCATGAAAGGTTTAACTTCCTTTGTGGTGGTTTTAGCAATTGTTTTGCCCTTCGGCACGAAGGGATGGGCAAACCCTTCCCTTTTGAATTCTTCGGCGAGGGAACCCACACCTGTCCGTGCTGATCTTGATTCAAAGACTACAATGTTATTAAGTGTTTTTTCGGTTAATGCCATTGTGAAACTTCAGGGTTTAAATTTACCCCCACCCAAAACCGTTGGGCAAACCACGATTCCCCTGCAAGTGTTAGAAGGAAGTCAAGTGTTTACTCTACAACTTTTTATAGGGGGAACATCCGGTAGCTTTTTATTAGATACGGGTGCATCGACCACCATGATTACCAGTGCCGTTGCTCAACAATTAGGTTTAAAAGGCGAACCGATTTCTAATGAAGGGTTAGATTATGCGGTAGCGGGAGATGATTGTCCGAATATGAATGCAATTTTGCATCATTTACCGCCTTTGGTGATTAATCAAGTTCGGGTTGAAGAATTACAAGGATTAGAATTCTCAACTACTGTCATTCCTGAAGACTTATTTGGCGTTTTGGGAATGGATTTTTTAAGAAATTTTGATGTTAAAATTAATCCTAAAACTCGTCAATTACAGTTATTGAATCCCTCGGAATTATCCCCGGAATCCTTGGAGGAAGCTATCTTCTTACAAAGCCGTTTAGGGGTAATGTTAGCAGTGGTCAAGATTAACGGAAAGGGGCCATTTACCTTTCTATTAGATACGGGAGCCGATACGATTTTTATTTCAGAACAATTAGCTGATCAACTACAGTTAGATCCGTTAAATCGTCAATCTATTCAGGTTCAGGGGTTTTGTGGTTTAGAAGATGCAGAACGTTCTCGTTTAGAACAAGTTAGTATTCAAGGTTATCATCAAAATAACTTGGAAGCGGTGATTTTATCTTCTCCGGTTTTAGATATCTTACAAGTGGATGGGATTATCGGTCAAAGTTTCTTCAATCAATAT
>NZ_JBJUDF010000062.1:0-5192 GCF_046067725.1 Planktothrix sp. | reverse complement strand
TTAAATTTTATTAACTTTTTACTCTGACTCAATAAAGGAGAAAAACGATGGAGTACATCTTTAGTGCGGGTAATCAAGCTCTTTGGGCTGCGGGTAAGCTGATCCAAGTGACAACCAATACAGGTCAACTTTTACCCATATTAAGAGATCCGAGTACAGGTCAATTTGTTGAAATTGCTAAAAGTTTAGCGGTTGATCATGGATCTTTTTCACCTTTGATCGCTGCTAACCCCCTTGTAGCAGGGGGAAATATGGTTATCAAAGCAGGTAAAATGTATCCGAATCATCAGGAATTTCAAGGAGTTTTAGGACAGTTAAATAATTTACAAAGCAGTTTAGGGGTTTTACAAGGAACTACTGCTGTGATTGGTGTGGGTGTAGCTGTTACTGCGGCTCTTTCTGCGGTGAATTTATGGCAAACTTTAAAATTACGAGAAGATGTTAAACAACTAAGATTAGAAATAAAAGACGGATTTATTGATCTCAAACAAGCGTTAAGAAATCAAGGATTAGAAGTTATTCAACAGATTGATCAAGTTGCTCAAGATATTACTTTTAATCAACACCGTTTAGAGTTTATTAAAGCTTATAGCCGATTTTTAGAAGCTACCAAACTGATAAAAATTGCTACCTCTATTCAAGATATTAATGCTAGAAATGTTGAGTTATCTAACGCTCGACAAACCTTAAGTGAATCTTTGGCAATTTATAATAGTCCTCACATTCTTTCTGAAACGTCAACCGCAGGTCAACTGAGACGATATGAATGTTCTTGGGTTATTGAACAAGCGATCGCGCTAACCTATTATTTACAAGGAGAACCGAAAGCATTAAGTGATCGTCTATCCTATTTTCAAAATAAAATCCGTCAAGATACTTTAAACGTGATTGAAAATTGCCAAACGCAAGACGAGTTAGATTTTATTTTTCCTGAAATTACCCGGATTCATAATCATGATCTAGCAGGTTTAGAACTCTGGAAAAATCAAGTTAATTGGTTCAATAGTTTACCTCCTTCTGACTTGAAATTGTTAGAAAGCGTAGATTTGAACGAGGGGGAGTTAAATTCTGTTTCTAATTTAGAATCATGTTTAGATGTTATTGAGAAACCACCAGAACAGATTTTTTATGAAAATATTAAACAAAAATCACATTCTTCCTCCTTAAAGCAACAGCTTAAATTTTTAATGCGTTCTACTTTACGGAAAGAAGCGGAAATTTATGTCAGTAAAAATGCTGAAAATTTTGGTTATAAAACATTAAATATAGCTAATTTAGAAAAATCATCTAATTTAACAGTTGCTAATCTTTATTGGTATTTTAAATTTAGAGAAGAATCAGAAGAACAAATCGAGGAAGAAGTTAGTCTTTAAACCCAAACTTATATTTTTGTAGGGTGCGTAAGCAACGCGCAAGTACCATTCCTTGATCAATTAATTCTCACAAATTTAAGAAAGAATGATCTATAAATTTTGATGTGGTGCGTGCGCTGCGCTTACGCACCCTACGGTTTGATGGTGGTAAATAGGGCGGAATAATCATCGTTTGATTTTCCGAGTTTTTGGGTTGCTTCTAATATTGCTTTTACTCCTGCTAACGAACTCGCATTTAACCCCATTTTGACCGCTTCTTGTAAAAACAAATTCGTGTCTTTTAATAAATGTTTAGTAGGAAAATTAGGATTTTCATAATTTTCTTCTAACATCCGTTGTAATTTTTTATCAAAGGTGGGAGCATATAACGCACTTTTGCGTAAAATATCCATGAATAATTCGAGATCAACTCCTTGCTGTTGAACAAAATTTAAACTTAAGGCGAAAGCGGTTGTTAAGGAAGCAATTAATTGATTTAAGGCTAATTTTAACGCAGCCGCACTTCCGACTTCCCCAATATATTTCGGTTCTCCTAAGAATTTTAACAAATTCAACCATTGATCAAATTGCGCCTCTGTAGAACCTACCATAATTTGTAATGTTCCCGCTTTCGCTTCAGGAATACTTCCCAAAACAGGTGCTTCTAAATAGTTTCCTCCCGCTTTCAGAATTTCTTTTTGAATCGTTTTACTATCCGTTGGCGAAATTGTTCCCATAGAAATCACTGTTTTTCCTGATAAAAACGATTGAAATTCTGAACGGAACAAAACCGACTCAATGGCGTCTTGATTGGTTAACATTAATAAAATACAATCACTGGTCGCAATTAAACCTTGAGGTGTTCCCGCTACTGTCGCCCCGGCTTCTCTTAACGGTTCGACTTTAGATGTTGTGCGATTATAGACAATAACTGGATATCCAGTTTCAAGTAGTCGCATCGCCATCGGAAACCCCATTAATCCGGTTCCGATCATCCCAATTCTCATTTGATATTCACTCCCATTGACTAGAACTTTCTATGATCAGTTACAGTGGCTTCCATCTTGCAACCTAGATCATCATAAAGCTAAAATTTAATAACTACAATTTTCGAGATTTTAAAACCATCAAGGCTCATCTGTTAACCTTTCTTGAGGTGTAAGCTCATGAAACTCGGTGAAATTTTGGTGCGTAAAGGTTTAATTTCTTCAACCCAAGTTGAACAAGCCATTACAGTTCAAAAAATTTGCTATTTAAAATTAGGAGAACTGTTAGTAAGCGAAGGTTGGATTCAAACTACTGATATAGAACAAGCCCTTTTAGAACAAAAATGGCGACAAAAGGGCTTGTGGGTTATTGATTAATTTTTACCTGAATTAAAATCCGTGTTTAATGAGTTTAAAGCGAATAAAGTTTATCTTCAAATAAATCTTCTCCAAAAACAGGGGTAACATTTTGAAACCCTAAGCTTTCCAAATAAGATTTCCAGGCGTCCGAGGAATCCTCTATTTCTAATGCACCCAGTACCCTAGCAACATCTGCGATCCAAGGAACAGTCCAAATGGTGTATCCTTGCCAATTAGATTCTACCGATAACCAATCTGGGATAGTATGTTTTCTAATCGGGCTAGAAAGTTCCCAACTCGCCCGAAAACAGTAGATTTTACTAGAATTCAACATCATTGTTCTAGGCGTTTGAACGATAAATAAGTCTAAGATTGGATAGGCGGTAAAAAATTAGCAGAACAGTTAATTATCACCCTAATGAAAAAATAGGATAACTTCCCATTTTTAACGGTATCCTGCATCACAAATTCTCTAAAAAAGCTCTAATCAATAAAAATATCTTCCGAACAATCACTCGCTCGATGTTGCCAATTAATATTAGGGATCTTATTAAATCCTTGTTTAAGGCACTCTTCCCAAAGTTTGCGAATTTCTGCTAAATAAGGATCACCCAAACGTAATTTCAGCCAATTCTTAATTTCAAACGTATCCTTTTCATACATAATTAAATTAATGGGGGGCCCTACAGAAATATTAGATTTCATCGTAGAATCAATCGAAAGTAAAGCACATTTAGCCGCCGCTTCTAACTCAGTCTGAAAACTCAGTGTTCGATCCAAAATCGGTTTACCATATTTGGTTTCACCAATTTGTAAAAACGGCGTTTCCCGGGTAGCATGAATAAAATTACCTTGACTATAAATTAAAAATAAACAAGGGTCTTGTCCCTTAATTTGACCCCCTAAAAGCATCGAACATTGAGGCTCAATCCCATCCTTACGCAGCCACTTTTCATCAAGTTCTTGAATTTTTCTAAGTTTTGAACCAATATAACGAGCCACTTCATACATCGAAGGAAGGGTATGTAAATTAACATCTTCCTGGGTTTTGAGATCTCGCTCTAATTCACTGACAATTCCCTGGGTAATTGAAAGATTACCAGCCGTACAGAGTAAAACAGCGCGATCGCCCGATTTAGAAAAATCGAATAATTTCCGATAGGTAGAAATATAATCAACCCCAGCATTTGTGCGGGAATCTGCCGCAATCACTAAGCCAGTATTGGTAATAATGCCCAAACAATAAGTCATAGAAAGTATCAATAAAATTTAGTAACTCACCAAAAGGAAAAGAATAGACTTTTGAGCGCAAAACTGTCAACAGTCAACCCCCAACACCTGAATTCAGATTTCAGCTATGATGATCTCAAATCAACCCCTATCGTTTATGGAGGGCCAGGGAACTGGTTAAACGTTATCGAAACGATTTATGGTCAACTCCAAGGTCTTAAACCCAGTCAGCTTAAACGGTTGCAAAACCTCTATCATCAAAGACTACCGGGCGATCGCATTACAACCGCAGAATTCGCCCAGCGACTGGCGGCCATCAGCACAGAAGTCGAACAACCTCTGTGCGCCTATATTAACCGTCGGGGACAAGTAATTCGCGTGGGGGTCGGAACCCCTCGCCAGACCCAAATTCCCCCCTTAGAACTTCCCCGTTATGGGGATGGGCGTCTGAGTGGAATTCGCTGTATAGCCACCCAAACCACGACCGAACCCCCGAAAGAATCAGCCCTCACTGCAATGGCCATTCAACGGTTAGACGTTCTCGCGGTTCTCACGTTAACCGGAAGTGGGTTTCAACGTCGAGGAGGAGGTGAAACAGGTTATGTCAAAGACACCTATCTCGCTCACCTTGTCCCCGAAATCGACACCGCCCATTCTCAACACATTGATAATGGTTTCTCCGCCATTCCTTATTATTTGTCCTTACCGATGAGTTTGGATGTTCTGTGTCAACAGGACTTTCTGGATTTAGTTAATGGCCTAGAGGCAGAATTTGAACGGGAATTTGTCGCCCGTGAAGTCGATTCTAGCCAAGATAAAGTCCTCTTAGTCGGGGTCAAAACCGAGAAAATCTCTCCCCAACGCTTTGAAGATGGGTTAGCGGAATTGGTGCGTTTAGTGGATACCGCCGGGGGTCAAGTGTTACAAACCTTACGCCAAAAGCGATCTCAACCCCACCCGCAAACTGTTGTCGGCGAGGGAAAAGTCCAAGAAATCGCCTTAGTTGCCCAAACCATCGGGGCTAATTTAATTGTCTTTGACCGAGATTTATCTCCAGCCCAAGTTCGTAACTTGGAAACCCAAATTGGGGTCAGGATTGTAGACCGAACCGAAGTCATCCTTGATATGGGTAAAAGTTGACCTGTATTGGTTGTCACTTGGATCAGCTTACCCGCAGCCCAAAGAGCTTGATTACCCGCACTAAAGATGTACTCCATCGTTTTTCTCCTTTATTGAGTCAGAGTAAAAAGTTAATAAAATTTAA
>NZ_JBJUDF010000061.1:0-9348 GCF_046067725.1 Planktothrix sp. | reverse complement strand
CGGTACTTTCTCTTGCTCATACAGTGTTAGTAGCTCTTTTTTTTCTTCTTCTTTTAGTTGAATTCTTAACCGTACTGGCATGACTCTTCCTCTAATATTTCTTCATCTTCTATTTTAACTCTATTTATGACCACCTACTTACTACCCCATCTTTTTTACCGCAATTTGCCTCCATTCCCTCTAGTAAGGTTTTTGACGGGGTTGTCACCCCGTGAGGTATTAAAGTGAGCTTGTCGAACGACTCAACTACCGCTCACGCCGAAGTCCTGTCCAAGTGTTCCCTGGAAAAGTAATATGAAATCCTGAAAAGAATGCTATAAAAGGCAACGGGGAATTACGAATTACGAATTACGAATAGGGAAGCGGCACTCTGGCAATGGGCAATTTTTACGGCTTCACGCGCTCTCTAATTATCTGTAGCAAAGATTTAAGGATTTCATATAAGGCTATAGCACTGCCATTTGGGGACTGAGGGTTATTTGATATAACAATAGCTGGCAGCGACTAAAAAAGAGCCATTGCCAGTCTAAAAAACCTGTACGTTCAAGGGGCGTACAACGATGTTTAAATTCAGTCTGAGGATTAAATAGAAGACGATAATCCTATGATTCTTCTTCTTCGTCTCCGGCTTCAACTTGTTTGAGGTGAATATGCTTACGTCCTAGAGAAATTTCAAATTCATCACCAGGATTCAAATCCATTTGTTTTGTATAAGCCGCACCAATTAACAAGTTACCATTTGACTGAACACTAATCCGATAACTAGCGGAGCGTCCACCCCGTCCATTTCCTTGTTGTTTGCCATCTAACTCAATTCCCTCTGCATCAATGAGAGCATTGAGGAATTTCATCATATTGACGCGCTCAACACCATTTTTAGTCAGGGTGTAATAACCACATTCTCTAGCTTTCTCTTCCTTACTCAGATGTTCGAGTCCTTTGACTTTATCGAGTAAAGCTTCTCCGGTCAGAGGTTGAGGATCAGAACTTTTCTTTTTAATCATTAACTCTTCCTGTAAATATTTTGCAAAAGGTCTTGACTTTTTTCTGGAATGGCTGTTCAGTCATCCAGAAGGTTTAGCTAGATCGCTACTTGAGAAACTATATTACACTAATTAACGAAATTGTTCACCTATTTCTTAAATTTTTTAATAGATCTAATTCAGATCAAGCAGTTGAGTGGAAGGGTGGGACATCCAACACCTGACCCTCAGCTTCAGCTATCAGCTTTTGCGGAATACTATCAGTCCCCATTGCATCAAGTCAAACTCCCCTTTGAAGAGAAAAGTCTGCTGTCCAGACTGATGAGAAGTTATCAACTCCAGACTAAACTCTTGAGAGGGAGATTGTACTACCATTTTCTATTGAGTTGTGCTGAATTCCCTTTAGGTATGCTCAACTTGGTAGAATCTGTCAAGACCATCTTTGCCCTTTGAAACTCGATTACGAAGTTATCTATTTTATTACCCAGGATGAAGTTAACTACACGGGGACACTATAGCGTTAAAGCCTTACTCGATCTATCCTTACAACGCGGGATCGGGCCGACTTCTGTAAACGCGATCGCACAGCGCCAAAATATTCCTGCACCCTATCTGGAAAAACTCTTGATTGAGATGCGACGATCCGGGTTAGTTGAATCAGTTCGAGGCGCTCAAGGAGGCTATCAATTGGCAAAATCTCCAGCACAAATCTCCTTGGGACAAATCTTAGAAGCAGTAGGAGAAACCATTGAACCTTTACCCCGCCATCAAGCGGATATTGAACAAGCAGAAGATTGGGTAACTTTTACCCTGTGGAATCGTTTACACCAAAAGCTGAAAGAGGCTTTATATGGGATTTCCCTTGAAGATCTTTATTATGATACTCGCAGTTGCCAAGCAGCACAGGGGGAAGAAACAACTTTTGTTGTTTAGAGAATTTTGAATCCCAGAACGTTCTCCTCAGATTGATGATCCTTTTCGATTTATCCTTTGTCCATGATGGATTTTAATTCTCTGATGATTCTATTGATTGCTGCTGGATTAGATTATCTCATTGGAGATCCTCAAAGTTGGTTACATCCAGTGCAAGTGATGGGGTGGGTAATTACTCACTATACCCAAATTTTCTTTAAATACTTAAACCAACCTAGAATCCTACGGGTTGCAGGGGTATTCCTGACCCTAATTGTCGTGTTAGGGAGCGCGTTAATAACGGCTTTAATTGGATATGGTGTACAAGTGCTAGTGGTTCAATTTTCGTGGAATCCGATTTTAAGCATTGCAGTAGAAAGTATCCTCTTGGCCAGTTGTTTTGCGGGTCGAAGTTTAAGGGATGCCGCAGAGGATGTTCTCGACTGGATTGAACAAAAAGATTTAGTCACGGCTCGTCAACGATTAAGTCGTTATGTGGGTCGAGATACCGAAACCTTATCCGAGTCAGAAATCCTTAGAGCCGTTTTAGAAACCGTGACAGAAAATGCTACTGATGGTGTCATGGCTCCTTTATTTTATGCCTTAATTGGTCTACTCATCCCCGGAGTCGGTAGCGTTCCTCTTACTTTTGCTTACAAAGCCGCTAGTACCCTCGATTCTATGGTGGGTTATCGAGAAGCACCTTACAAGGATATTGGATGGTTTAGTGCCAAATTAGAAGATGTTTTAACGTGGCTTCCTTGTCGATTAACAGTAATCATGATTGCTATCTTATCAGGAAAACCTAAATCCGTTTTAACCATTTGTCAACGAGATGCAAGTTTTGATCCGAGCCCCAATGCCGGATGGAGTGAATGTGCTTATGCTGCCGCTTTAGGGGTACAATTGGGAGGAAGGAATTCCTATCGGGGAGTGATCAAACAAAAACCTTTATTGGGAGATCCCCAACACCCGATTACATCTACTACCATTGAACAGGCATTACAACTGACTCGATACATTTTTTTAATCACGTTAGGATTATTTACAGGGGGATTCATTCTGGGACACACTCTGGACTAATCCTGAATATCTTTAAACAACTCAAGATAGTTAATCGTGAATCGAAAATGACAAAAATTGTTGAAATTCTATCTGCGACCGAACTCCGGCGAACCTTGAATCGGATGGCTTCCCAAATTGTTGAAAAATACGGAGATTTAGAGAATTTAGTGTTACTGGGAATCTATACCAAAGGAGTTCCCTTAGCTGAACTTATAGCTCACCAAATTGAGGTTTTAGAACAGATCAAGGTTCCTGTGGGTGCATTAGATATTACATTTTATCGAGACGATTTAGATCAAGTGGGAATGCGTACCCCTGAAAAAACCACCATTCCCTTTGACTTAACTGGGAAAACGGTTATCTTAGTCGATGATGTGATTTATAAAGGTAGAACCATTCGCGCCGCTCTCAACGCGGTCATCGATTATGGCCGTCCTGAAACCATTGCTTTAGCGGTTCTTGTAGATCGAGGTCATCGTCAACTTCCTATCCATCCCGATTTTATTGGTAAAACACTCCCCACCGCCAAGGAAGAACAGGTCAAAGTTTATTTAGAAGACCTCGATGGACGAGATGCTGTTGAATTATTGTCTCCGACTTCTTAAAAGCAGAACAGGAACTCCTGATCAGATTTCTTTTCCCTGATGTTCCCTGACCATCTGTTGCTGATTTTGAACCTCCGTTAACCGTCAACTCTCAACCGGATCATCAATAATATGAAAGATTTTTTAAAGTTTACGTTTGCTAGTTTATTAGGAAACTTAATTGGACTGGTGTTAATTACCACGATGGGAATTGGGGGATTAATTTTTCTGATTATCATCAGTATGGGTCAAGATTCAGGCCCCCAAGTTAAGGATAAATCCGTGTTAGTTTTTGATTTATCTTTGAGTGTGAGTGATAGTGGCCCTAATCCCTCCACCTCTGAAGCCTTACAACAAGCTTTCTCGGAAAATACACCCACAGAAATTCAATTAAGAACTTTAGTTCAAAGTATTGATCAAGCCCGCAAAGATGATAGAATTGTTGCTCTTTATTTACAAGGAAGTAATAGCCCGACCTCCACAGGTTTAGCGAATTTAAAAGAAATTCGTCAAGCTTTACAACAATTTAAAGACAGTGGCAAAACCATTATTGCCTATGATATAGATTGGACAGCACCCGAATATTATTTAGCATCTGTGGCTAATCAAGTGGTGGTTCACCCTTTAGGATCTTTAGACTTGAAAGGATTAAGTTCTCAAGTGATGTTTTTAACGGGTGCATTAGATAAATATGGGATTGGCGTTCAGGTGACACGAGTCGGAAAATATAAATCGGCTGTTGAACCATTTTTACTCAAGAAATTAAGTCCTGAAAGTCGAGAACAAACTCAAAGTTTATTAAGCAATTTATGGGGAGAATGGTTAACAACTATTGCCCCCAGTCGCAAGCTGATACCCCAACAGTTACAAACCCTTTCCAATACGGAAGGAATTCTATTAGCAAATACGGCTTTAAAAGCAAAACTGGTGGATCAAGTTGCTTATGGTGATGAAGTTGTGACTAACCTCAAAAAAATTACGGGAGAATCTCAGGATAAAAATCAACAATTTCGCCAAATCAGTATCAATTCTTACTCAAAAATACCTGAAGTTGTTAAAAACAATAGTGGAAAGGAAAATAGTGATAATAGAATTGCCATTGTTTATGCTGAGGGTGAAATTGTTAATGGAACAGGAACCTCAAGTCAAATAGGAGGAGATCGATTAGCCAAAGAATTAAGAAAACTGCGCTTAGATAACCAGGTAAAAGCGATTGTTCTTCGAGTTAATAGTCCAGGGGGAAGTGCTACCGCATCCGAAGTAATTGGACGGGAAATAGAACTGATGCGGAAGCAAAAAAAACCTGTAATTGTTTCGATGGGAAATTATGCCGCTTCGGGAGGATATTGGATTTCCATGGGAGCGGATAAAATTTTTGCAGAATCTAATACCATTACCGGATCAATTGGCGTGTTTGGATTATTATTTAATATTCAAGAAATTTCTAATCAAAATGGCATTACTTGGGATAGTGTAAAAACGGGTAAATTTGCCGATATTCAAGGGATTAATCGTCCCAAAACTCCTGAAGAATTAGCAAAATTACAAAGCATTGTCAACTTAATTTATGATCGATTTATTTCTAATGTAGCCACCAATCGGAATTTACCCAAGGATAAGGTTCAAAATATTGCTCAAGGGCGAGTTTGGTCAGGTTCCCAAGCTAAACAGTTAGGGTTAGTCGATGAAATTGGGGGGTTAGATGCGGCGATCACAGCAGCAGTTAAAACCGCTAATTTAGGAGATAATTGGACATTACAAGAATCTCCTAAATCTCGAAGTTTAGAAGAACGAATTATCGAAAATTTAACCGGAGAAAACACCACCGTAACAACACCCCTTGATCCGTTAACTCGTGAATTTCTCCGACTTCAAGAGGAATTATCTATCATTAAAACGATGAATGATCCTAAAGGAATCTATACCCGTCTCCCTTTTAATTTAAGAATTGAATAATCAAAAATCCCCCAGAGAATCCTATTCATTAACATCTGTAGGGGTTGGGTCTCCCAACCCTCTTAATGCGGGGTTGGGAAGATTCAACTCCTACCCTAAAAGATGACAACCTTCGTCTCAAAGGCGTGGATTTCCCTATAATAATAGGGTCATTCACCACGAGTTAAGGTGTCTTCCAAATTCGTTGATGATAATCTTCTAACTGAGCATAGGGATCAACGGGAGGATGATCATGATCATGGTGATGGTGATGATGGTGATGATGATCATGACTATGATCATGAGGATGATGATGATTTCCTGAAAGGGCTGCTAACCGGAATTTGCACATTTCACAGTTCATTTGAACTTGTCCGAGTTGGGTTTCAATTTCCCGTTCTCGTAAGAGTTGTAATAGTTCTTGTTGAATTCCCATTTCCGGTAAACAGGTCATCTGAATTTCAGGATATTGTTCCTGTTGTTGGGCGGTAATATCAAAGATTTTCTTAACTAAAACCCCCGTAAATAGAAAGTAAGGTAAAACAATAATTCGTTTGGGTTGATACAGTCGAGCGCGACGAAATCCTTCTTCTAAACGCGGATGAGTAATCCCAATAAAACAAGTTTCAACCGTTGAATAACCGCTTCCTTCCCACAGAATTCGAGCCAGTTTATAAACATCTCCATTCGCGTCAGGATCACTGGCTCCCCGACCCACAAATAATAATACCGTTTCCGAATTTGGAATCTGTAAGGGGTTAAATTTTGGTTGATTTAACGCTTCTAAACGCGATCGCAATAACTCTAAAATATTCGGACTAATCCCAAAATGCCGACCATAATGAAAAGTTAATTGAGGATGTCGTTGTTTCGCTCGATCTAATTCATTGGTAATATCAAATTTATTGTGTCGTGCAGCAAATAATAACAAAGGTAACGCCGATAAATCTGTATAACCTTGTTCAATACAGCGATCAATTCCTGCTTGAATGGTGGGTTCTGTTAACTCTAAAAAACAAGGAACAACAGGACGAGAGTAATCTAATTGTTGATACGCTTGAGCAAATTCTAAAAACGTTTCTCGTCCATCTGTATCACGGGTTCCATGACCAATGAGTAATAAGGGACGTTGTAGAGGTAAAGGCGGAAACGTTAAATCTGATGGTTTAATCGAAAGTTGGGTTTGATCGCTCATGTTAAGTTTGGGTCTCCTTTCCCGTGTGAGGCAGGTTATAGAGCGTAAGGACTGGGTTTTTGCGCCCTTACTCGGTAGGCATTCTGGCTTGTTAGGATGATTCCTAACTTACAGTTGCCGCACAGCCTCGGATTCTCACCGAAGTTTCCCTACACGATGACAGTGAATCATTAGGTATTTTTTCAGTTTACCCCAGAAAGCAACAAAGATGCGATGACGGTTGAGGCTTTGTTGGTGCGGGTGAAGAAAGTTTCAATAGCTATTTTAAGAACGCTATCGATAACAGATAACTGAGTAGGGGCGGGGTCTCCCCGCCCAAACAATTAATCAATCGTAATAGATTGAGGGCCACCGGAATTGCCGTTATTATTTTTAGAGTCAGAGGAACTAGAACCAGGGGTTCCTCCTTGTTTTTCCAGCCAAGTTTTTACCGGATCATCATTGAGGTTTAATTTTAATAAACCTGAGAAAAACCCCCCTAAAAATGCAATCGGTTCACGGGTTAATTCTTGTAAAATTGGTTGCAGTTCATCCATAATCAAATCGTCTCCTTAAACCCTGCGATCGCAATCAATCCTTTTGGATTTTAGCGTGTTTCCAAAAATTTAGCGGTTTAATAATTGCTATAGCCGTCAGAATATCCGCCATCAGAGGAATAGCCATCGGAGGAATAGCCATCGGAGGAGTAGCCGTCAGAATATCCTCCAGAAGAATTATTATAATAACTATCAGAGGAATAGTCCTGACTATCACTGTAGGAACCACTATCAGAATAACCGCTATCGTAAGTTTCAGAGGTGCTGGTATAGGTTCCATCCCCACTTCCAGCTTGTGCGGGATCACCGTCTTCAATGGCTACTTTAGTCCCCGTTTCAATACTATTGGGTTCATGGGGTTGGGCCTTAATACTGCCTTTGCGTCCTTCTAATTCTGGGAGTTCTGGGAACTTTTCTACAGGCATTCCTTCCACAACTTGTTCCATAAATTCTCCCCAACTATAAGCCGCGCTACTACTCGCGCCCCAGGTCGGATCATTATTATCATTCCCTAGCCAAACCCCGGTGACAATTTGGGGAGTATAACCAATAAACCATAAATCTCTCGCTTCTTCAGAGGTTCCAGTTTTACCCGCCACTTCTCGACCCGGTAACGCCGCCGGACTCCCGGTTCCTCCTTGTACGACTCCTTCTAACATCCAAGTGGTAATGGCGGCACTATTTTGATCTAAAACTCGTTTCGGTTTAAATTTAGCTTGATAAATAATATTTCCCTGTTGATCTAAAACCCGACGAATGCCATGAGCCGGAATATAATTGCCGTCATCCGCTAAAGTTGCGTAAGCATTGGTTAACTCTAATAAATTCACTTCATAAGCACCTAAAGCCATCGAATACGTGGGTTTTAAAGGGGATTTAATCCCCATTTCTTTTGCCAATTTCATCGCGGGTTCAAAGCCAACATCAATTAATACTTTAACAGCAACCACATTAATTGAACGGCTGAGAGCATCCGACATTGACATCCATCCATAATGTTTATTGCCATAATTTCGAGGGCGATAACCATCGACTTTATAAGGTTCATCCAAATAACTATCATAAGGAGAAAAACCCGCCCCAACCGCCGCCGCATAAACTAATCCTTTAAAGGTTGATCCAGGTTGTCGTTGAGCTTGGGTAACACGATTAAATTCACTATCTTTATATTGATATCCCCCCACCATTGCTTTAACTTCTCCGGTTTTAGCTTCAATGGAAACTAACGCGGCTTGGTCAAAATTGGCTCCATATCCATCAATTTCCACCGCATCTTTAACCGTTTTTTCAGCCGCTTCTTGCCATTTAACATCTAAACTGGTTTCAACCGTTAACCCTCCGGCTGCGATCGCATCTTTAGACACATATTGAGGTAATTCTTTCAGAACATAACTAGAAAAATAAGGAGCTTTAACTAATAAGCGTTTCGGTTGACTCGGTTTGAGGGTAATGGGTTCTTGCATCGCCGCTTGTGCTTCGCTGGCGGTGATCACCTCAGCATCCTGCATCCGTTGAAGCACAATATTACGTCTTTTTTGAGCCGCTTCTGGATTTTCCAACGGAGAATATTGACTCGGTGCAGGCGGTAAACCCGCTAACATTGCCATTTCCGATAAAGTTAATTCATTAACGGATTTACTAAAATAAACATAAGCTGCATCCGCCACTCCATAAGCCCCTGACCCCAGATACACTAAATTAAGATAGCGTTCTAAGATGTTTTCTTTACTCATTTGATCTTCAATTTTCCAAGCAACCATTGCCTCTTTCAGTTTACGGGTGAGGCTATGTTCTTGATCTAAATAAACAATTCGAGCTAACTGTTGAGTGATGGTACTACCGCCTTCAACCACTCCCCGAGCTAATAAATTAGATCCAATTGCTCGAAGAATGCCTTGATAATCGACCCCATCATGGTCATAAAAGCGGATATCTTCCGTAGAAATAAAAGCTTGTACCAGTTTTTCAGGAATTTGTTTGAGGCGCAATTTTTCCCGTGTTGCTGGCCCGGTTTGCATTAAAATATCACCATTAGCAGCTTTAATCGTAACTGTTCCATCTCGGCTAAAAGATGCCATTGTATTAACCGAGACTTTTGGTAAGCTTTGATCAATGCGATACCATTGCCAAGCTCCATA
>NZ_JBJUDF010000060.1:0-26387 GCF_046067725.1 Planktothrix sp. | reverse complement strand
GGCTCAGGAAAAACAACAACGTTAATCGGATTAACTAAAGTATTAATAGGTCGTGCGGAAGCGGATGGGGAAGAACCGATTCCGGTTTTACTGAATTTATTAGCCTGGAAAAATTCCGAACAAACTCTCGTAGATTGGATTTTAGAACAACTTTATCTGAAGTATGGAATTGCTATTTCTCTAGGCGAAAATTGGATGCAGCAACTTAAAATTTTACCCTTATTGGATGGGTTAGATGAACTTGCAATCCCAAAACAGGTTCAATGTATTCAACAAATTAATCAACTGTTAAATGGAGAGATTGCACCGTTACATTTAGTGATTTGTGCAAATGTTATTAGTTATCAAAAACTTCCTGAACGCTTACAACTCAATGGGGCGATTTTTTTACGTCCTTTAACAACGCAACAAATACAGGATTATCTGATTAACTCTCGAAGTCGAGAACTTTGGCATAATATTGACGGGGATGAATCTTTATTAAAGTTAGCGAAAGTTCCGTTATATTTAACGATGATGACGTTAGCTTATGAAGAAATTTTAATCATGTCTTGGAAACACCTTCATTCTTTTGAGGAACAACGTCACTATTTATTTAATGCTTATATTCGCCGTCAACTGAATCAGGATATTTATAAATCAGAATATTCCCCAAAAGTAGCACCGAAATCTGAGGATTTTAGACGGTGGTTAGGATGGTTAGCAACTCATCTTAAAGCCGATGAATTAATCGAATTTTCGGTTAAAAAGATTCCTATCCATTGGTTAAACGATGGAGAACAAAAGCAACGTTATAAATTGACTTTAAAGATCATTTTAGGTTTAATCTGGCTGCTCATTCTGCTGATCATCTTAACAGGAGTTATTTTAAGTCAAACTCCACTATTAATCATGGGAATGGGTCTAGGATTATTGTTTGCAATTTTATTAGAAAAGTCAGGTTTAAAGGAAAAAATAGAACAGTTTGCTATCCGATGGGTTTTGTGGAAAGATGGGAATATTCCTTGGAATTATCAACGGTTTTTAAAAGATTGTAGTCGTAAATTATTATTACAGAGGACAGGCGATCGCTATCGTTTTATTCATCGTTTATTACAAGAACATTTTGCTCATAAAATTTAAGTGTTAAACTAGAATAAATGACAGAGGTTAGCCAGGGTTTCAAAAAATTTGTTATAAATTAAGATATCAATTGAGAACTGAGGAGATATCGTTAACTTAAACTATGTCAGCAAAAGATATCTTTCATGCTGTTGTTCGTTTAGCACTGGAAAAAGAAGGGTGGACGATTACTCATGATCCCTTGTATCTCAAAGTAGATGAAGATAAACTGTACCTAGATTTAGGTGCTGAGAATAACTTATTAGCAGCCGAGAGGTATGGACAGAAAATCGCCGTTGAAATTAAAAGCTTCTTGGGTCTTTCTTTGATTAATGATTTTCATCAAGCCATCGGTCAAGCTTGGAACTATAAAGTTGTCTTAGAAGAACAAGAACCTAATAGAATTCTTTATCTAGCTATTCCTGAAGATATTTATGAAGAGTTTTTCACTCGCCGTTTAGCTCAAATGTCAGTCACCCGAATGCAATTAAACTTACTTGTATTTAATCCCATTAGACAGGAGATTGTAACATGGAAATAGAAAAATATAGAACAATTATTCAATCAATTATTAACCAATATTCTAACTCAGATCTTGACGATCAGGAAGTGGAGACTCAAATTGCTTTCGATCTCGAACAGGATCGCTATCTAATGTTTCATGTGGGATGGCGGGGAGAAAGACGAGTGTTTGGATGTGTGATTTATATCGAGATTAAGGATGAAAAAATTTGGATTCAACGAGATGGAACGGAAGGAGGAATCGCGAATGAATTAATTGCAGCCGGAGTTCCTAAATCTGATATCGTGTTAGGATACAGGTCGCCTTATATGCGTCAGTTTACCGAATTGACGGTGAGTTAGTTCCTAAATTCTGATTACAAAAAACAGGCGATCGCTATCGTTTTACTCATCGTTTATTACAGGAACATTTTGCTCATAAAATTTAAACAGAAAACCATTCAATATTCAATAATTGCTCAAGGGTTTAAGGACATTCTAAAGGAAAATTAACCAAATTTTGAGTTTTAATTTTCACAAATCCTAACGCATCTTGATAAATAGAATCTAATTCTGATTCTAAATAATTACGGAGGTTTGTTGTAATTTTTCGTCTCAACTGAACTCTAAAAGTATAAATTTCTTCTTTCCAGTGAACAGAATTATATTCAGCTTCACTTGTCCAATATTGCAACAATAATAGATAACGAATGATCTGTTCTAAAAGGCTGGCTACCGCGTTTTTCTTTTCTGTTCCTAACTCTTCTAATTCCTCAATTAAATTGTCTATATCTAAATCTCAAAATTGGTTATTTCTAATCAATTTAACAGTTTCTTCTAACCATTGCGCATCATCAATTTCATAAAGCTGTTTTAAATCCGTAATCATTAATGACTCACCTCCTGATTCATTAATCTTCCCGGCTCTTCTGTTTTCCCCCTGGAATAATTCCTCGCCGTTGGGGTTCTGTTTGAGAACGTCGAATAAACTGACGCAAATGTTCAATCGAAGGATTATCGGGTAATAAATCTAACTGTTCTAATCCCTGAGTAAAGGAATAATCCGAGCGATATAATAGACGAAATGCCTTTTTCAATAAACCAAATTCTTCTGAGGTAAATCCTGCGCGTTTTAACCCCACTAAATTGAGCGATCGCACCCGTGAAGGATTGCCTTCAACTAACATAAACGGAGGCACATCTCGATCAATCCGAGTCATCCCTCCAATCATGGCTAATTGTCCGATATGCACAAATTGATGAACCCCTAAAACGCCGCTTAATCGTGCTTTGGATTCAATATAAACATGACCTGCTAAAGCAACAGAATTGGCAATCACCACCTGATCTTCAATGACACAATTATGAGCGACATGAACATAGGCCATTAATAAATTTTGATTGCCAATAATGGTTGCTTCTCCAGCATTTGTTGCCCGATTAATCGTGACATATTCCCGAATTAAATTATCATCCCCAATTTTAACCAAACTTAAAGACCCATCATATTTCAGATCTTGAGGTTCAGAACCAATGACCGCACCCGGAAAAATTTGATTGCGTGCGCCGATTTCCGTGCGTCCATTAATCACAACATGGGAACAAATCACGGTATCAGAACCGACCTTAACGTGCTCCCCAATGACAGCATAAGCACCAACTTGAACCGTTGGATGGAGTTGTGCACCAGGATGAATGACAGCAGTGGGGTGAATTAAGGTCGTCATAGGAAATTAAAATGAGTTAAAACCTAATAAGCAATAAGGGTTCAGTCTACAAGAGAGAACATTAGTTCTCCTTCACAGGCCAGTTTACCATCGACTTCAGCGCGAGCTTGCATTTTACCAAAACGGCGTTGTTTCACAGTCAATAATTCTGCGGTCATAATTAATTGATCCCCAGGAACAACGGGACGACGGAAACGGCATTTATCAATTCCTGCAAATAAAAATAGACTGCCTTTGAGATCAGGAAGTTGCTTTAAAACCACGCCTCCGACCTGCGCCATCGCCTCCACAATTAACACTCCCGGCATGATCGGACGCCCAGGGAAGTGACCTTGAAAATGGGGCTCATTAATGGTGACATTTTTTAAGCCAACGGCTTTTTGACCAGGGATATATTCAATAATGCGATCCACCAACGCAAAGGGATAGCGATGGGGTAATAAATTTTGAATGTCTTCAATCATGAATACGGTTTGAGTTGTTTGACCGTTCAACGCCGTATCTGTATCCGATGAATTTAATGTAACGTCAGATCTCGTCATCATCAACCGTCATAATAAGGTTCACTGGGGGAAAGGGGGTCAAGGACTGAGAAGACACAACCTTGATTCAACTTTAGGGTTCTGGTGAACATTCAACCGTCAACTTCTGATCTTGATGAATTTCCTGAACCAGTTGAACATGAAGATGATGTCCTGCTTTGTATGCCACGTAATGAGCTTGAGGGATAACACCCAATAAACTCAAATCCCCTACTAAGTCTAAAATTTTATGACGCACGGGTTCATTTGCATATCTCAAGGGTGGATTTAACCATCCTGAGTGTCCACAGACAATGGCATTATCGAGACTCCCGCCTTTAATCAGTCCCGCTTGGCGCAACTGTTCCACCTGTTCTTCTAGGGTAAAGGTTCGAGCCGGAGCAATTTCTGTGGCAAAAATTTCAGGGTTAGCGGTGTAACTATACCATTGATTGCCAATGGCGGGAACGGAAAAATCAATTCCATAGGTAAATCGTGTTTCCGATGCAGGGAACGCCGCCACAAAGCCATCTCCTTGTTGAACGGATATGGGACGGGTAATTTTAAAAGGGTTGAATTTTTGAGATTGACCTTCGAGGGTTTGACGACCCACAGTTGCGATCGCTTCTACCCAAGGTTGAGCCGAACCATCTAATAAGGGAACTTCGGGGCCATCAATTTCGATACGCGCGTGATCAATTCCCATTCCCGTTAATGCCGCTAACAAATGTTCAACGGTTCTAATGGTTGCGTTTGAAATGCCTAATTCGGTGGATAAAGTGGTGGATAATACCGATTTTAATTGTGCAGGAATAATCGGAGTTTCGGGTAAATCAACGCGCACGAAATAGCGTCCTTCTCGCAGGTTTTCAGGTAAAACTCGAACCGTCGTCATCACTCCTGTATGTAATCCCACACCGGAACAAGTAAACGCTTCTTTTAAGGTATATTCGCTGTTGATAATCAAGGTTTAATGCTCCTTTATTTCTACCGTTTGTGTGTTTTATTTTTGCATATTTTAGGAATTATAGTTTTCGATATTTAGAAATCAAAATAATAGGAAATTAAGAATGACGAATTTCTGATTTTTTGATCAATGACAATAACAATCAGATCTAACCTAAAATGATGAACCCAATATTTTAAATTTTTCCGATAAAAAAGTTTAGTTAAAATCCGATATCGAGCGTGTCTTCAGACCAGAGAGTGTCAATCTGAATTCCTCCTAGAGAATCTATTAAAAGCAAAATTCCCCCTCTATGTTGATATGTTAGAGGGGGAAACGGTGATGGTCAAGAGAAATCAGTGAGCCTTTAAGAATTAGGTGTCATAAACGCGAGCTTCAGCCGCATCGGGGTTTTCATCACAATATAAATCAAAGGCTGTTTTTTCCAAACGTTCTGATTTTTGGTGAGCAGATTCGGCTTGCAATTCTTCCACAATATCCCAAGCCACTCGACATTCTTTTGAGGTCGCTCCTTTTTCTGAACAAATCGTTCTAGCTTCTTCAATAGCTTGTTGAATGCGTTCTGCTAACAAAAGGCTCTTAGGATTTTCAACAAAATCACCTTTACTGAGAATATCAGTAACAGAAATAACCCCAAGCAATTTATCGTGAATCACTGGAGCGCGACGAATTCCGGTTTGAGCAAAGAGTCTGGCGACATATTCCACACCCAGGTCAGGATTAACCACAATGCAGGGTTTGGTCATAATGTCACAAACCCGGATGGTTGTGGGATCTTTCCCGTAAGCTGTGACTTTGTAAACAATATCAGTCTCAGTAATAATCCCAAAGGTATCCTGTTCGTAACGTCGATCAACGATCAATGCCCGTAAGCACAGATCATTCATCTGCTTAACGGCTTCTGCAACCGTGGCTGAACCTTTGATAGTTACGACTTCGGTAGTCATAATATCTTTAGCTTTGAGCATCATAGTAGCTGATCCACAAAAAACTCTATTCTTCTAGCTTGCCTCGAATTGGCAATAAAAAAAAGGATTGTTTTATTTTATTTAAAATGTTAAAGTATAAAGATTTAAGGCAATTAAAAATTAAAAGGGAGTTGTGACAGTTTAAGCCGGATGAAGGGTTCCATCAGGAAGGGTAGCACCCCCTAGATTAACATTTCTTAAATTAGCTCCTCGGAGATTTGCCCCTCGTAAACTGGCTCCAGAAAGGTTAGCTCCGTCTAAATTAGCACCAGATAAATCTGCCTTCCAAAGATAGGCATTGCGGAGGTTAGCTCCGCGTAAATCCGCATTGTTCAAGGTCGCTAAATTCAAGTTGGCTCCGATGAGGGTTGCCTGAGTTAAAATCCCATTGGATAAATCTGCCCGCATTAACACCGCTTCTGTCAAATTAGCTTGAATCAATTGGGCTTCCACTAAATTAGCATCTTGTAACTGGGCTTGCTGTAGATTAGCATCTTTGAGTTGAGTCTGGCTTAAGTTGGCAGCGATTAAATCCGCATTTTGTAAACAGATTCTCCTCATGAGTGCTTGGGAAAAATTAACTCCACTTAAACTAAACCCCTGAAGATCAACATCTAATAAATAGGCTCCACTGAGATTAATTCCGGTCATTTGAGATTCTTTGAGAATCGCCCCACTTAACCGAGCGCGACTTAAATTTGCCCAATTCAAATTAGCTTTGGTTAAATTGGCACTGCGTAAATTTACAGCATAGAGATTGGCGCCACATAAATTCACACCTTCCAAATTGGCAGCCCGAAGATTAACTCCTCGTAAAATCGCCCCACTGAGTTTAACTCCACTCATTTGAGCCTTAACTAAAAATGCGCCTTCTAGGTTGGCTTTGGTCAAATCAGCATTTTTTAATTCCCCTTTTCCCAACTTAACAAAACTTAAATTACTGGCATATAAAAACGCATTGGTCAAGTTAATTTCGTGGAGCAAAGCCCGCGTTAAATCCGCCCGGGCTAAAGTGGCCCCTGTTAGATTGGCCCCAACTAAATTCACCTGAGACAGACAAGCGCCAATCAAATTGACATTCGGGAAATCCCGTTCCCCAGCTAAATAACGATGCAACAGTTCCTGAGAATCGATCATGGACTGTACTGGCACAATATTCATCCCTTATTGATTAGGTAAAATCGCACCTCTGGTATCTGCGTCTCTTAAATTCGCTCGATCTAGTTTAGTATCGATCATAATTGCTTCAATCAGATTGACACTACTTAAATTTGACCAAGATAATTTGGTGCGGTAGAGTCTGGCACGGCTCATATTCGCCCCCCGTAAGGTTGTCCAAGTGACATTGGCTCCTCGGAGGTTCGCTTCGCTTAAATTCGCTTCACTTAAATCAGCCCCAATCATCGTAACTCGTGTTAAATCGGCTTCATGAAAGTTCGCTCCAATCATCATTCCCCCACTCAAAGTGGCATTAGTTAAGTTGGCTCCTTCCAATGTCGTTTCTCGCATAATCACATTGGTTAGGTTAGCTCCCTCTAAAATGGCTCCGGTGAGATTGGCTTTCATCAAATTGGTTCGGACTAATGTGGCATGGGTTAAATTGGCCCCGACAAAATTCGCTTGGCTAAAATTGGCTTCTGTGAGGTTGGCTTCTGTGAGGTTGGCTTGAGTTAAGGTGACATTTTTAGAAGAAGATCCCCGCAAACTTGCCCCGGTTAAGTTACTACGGTTGAACTTTGTATCACTCAAATAGCTGCCAATTAAGTTCGCATCACTCAAGTTGGCATCGGTGAAGTCCACACTGATAAACTTGGTTTCTCGAAAATTCACCCCAGTTAAGTTCGCTCCAATCAAGGATGTATTTTCCAAAGTCGCCCTAGCAATAATGGCTTCACTTAGGTCAATCCCACTTAAATCTATCCCCACTAAGGTCACGGCTCGAAACAACCGTTCTCCCTCTGTATAACGCTTTAATAATTCATTAACCTCCATATCATTTGCCTCACGAATAGTCCCGGTATAGGATGACACAATCAAAAAAATCCTCTCTCCATCATCCCAGATTACTTAAGTTTATGCAGGAACAATCTTTGGAAGTTTAGTGAGCGAGCGGGACTTTCTCTGGGTTCCGCTTAAATCGAGTCGGAATGCTTAAAATATTGTTATAAAAAAATCCCTTTTGACAGAAAAGCATTTCTGCCCCAAGTCAATGTTCCGACAACCCCACGATTTTTTCCACCCAGTCAGTCCACTAACCGATGGAAGACAGGCTCGACCTGATACCGAAGCCTTTCTCATTGCAATTCTTGAAGCGATACCTGACCCCCTATTTATTAAAGATCAACATCATCGTTGGATTACGGTCAATGATGCCTTTTGTGAATTAGTGGGTCAAGCCCGTGAGAATTTACTCGGAAAAACGGATTATGATTTTTTGCCAAAATCCCAAGCTGATCGATTTTGGCAACAAGATGAATTAGCATTTCAACAGGGAAAGACTGAACAGGAAGAAGAATTAACCAATACTCAGGGTCTAACCCATATTCTGTTGACAAAAAAAACAGTCTTGACTCAAGTTGCCTTACAACAGTCGGCAGAATATCGGGAATTAGCAGCACGAGAAGCTCGTAAAAGTCAGGAATTACAAGAAACTTTACAACAATTACGACAAACCCAAACTAATCTAGTTCAAGCTGAAAAAATGTCTTCTTTAGGGCAAATGGTGGCAGGAGTTGCCCATGAAATTAATAATCCGGTCAGCTTTATTTATGGAAATGTTGAACATTGTCGGGATTATGTATCGGATTTATTAAGATTGGTTAAATTATATCAGAAATACTGTCCACAATCTCAACCGGAAATTGAGGAACTGATCCAAGAAATTGATTTAGACTTTATCATTGAGGATTTACCCCAACTATTGAATTCTATGCAAGTAGGTGCTGAACGAATCCGAGATATTGTTAAATGTCTGCGAACCTTTTCTCGCTTGGATGAAGCAGAAATGAAAGCCGTCAATTTACATGAAAATATTGATAGCACCCTTCGGATTTTAGAACACCGTTTAAAACCTCAACCCCATCATCCTCCAATTCAGATTATTCGAGATTATGGCAATTTACCCTTAGTGGAATGTTATGCAGGACAACTGAATCAAGTGTTTATGAATTTATTGGTTAATGCCATTGATGCCATTGAAGAAAAACAACATAGTCTCACCTTAGAAGACCGACAAAAAGCAAAAGATCATATTAATATAATCACTGGTATTGATAATAATCAAGTTAAAATCTGTATTACAGATACCGGATTAGGGATTAAAGAAGAGAATATTTCTCGAATTTTTGATCCTTTCTATACGACTAAACCCATTGGAAAAGGAACGGGAATGGGTTTAGCAATTAGCTATCAAATTGTTGTTGAAAAACATTGTGGAAAGTTATATTGCGATTCAAAATTAGGTTCAGGAACACAGTTTGTGATTGAAATTCCCATTGATCAACATCAAGAAACAACTTCAGGACGTTTCCAAACTTAAATTTGACGATTCTGTTTATTGGAATCAATAATCATTCTGATTAAGCTAACTAACTCTTGAAGTTGAAATCTACAATAAACTCTAAATCTTCTGGGCGATCAATATCTGAGAGTTGCGGTAACTGACTGACGGATAAATTTAGGGTTTCACAACAATTCAGGGTTTTTTGAAAAACTTCGGAAGTTCCCCAAGGAATATTTTCAAAAATATTAGGAATATAACGATTTAACCCAATTAAATAATATCCTCCATCTTTCGCGGGCCCTAAAACAATAGAATATTCTTGTAACGCTTTAAACCCTTGAGCTAATATATCAACAGTTAAAAAAGGACAATCAGTTCCAATCATAATAATCTGATTTTTTCCTTCATTAAATGCGATTTGAAACGCTTTTCTCATGCGATCGCCTAAATCACCAAAACATTGAGCATCATAAATTAAATCAAATCCTAACCAATGTTGCATAACATCTAAATTGCCTCCCGTAAACCGAATTTCAATCGATAAAGGTTCCAATTCTTGGAATTGTCTAGCTATCATTAAGGTTTTTTCTACCATTTGACGATGCAAATTTGCTGCTCCTTGTTCCCCTAAAACAGGAATTAATCGGGTTTTGGTTTTTCCGGGTTCAGGATAACGGGTAAAAATGATTAAATGTTTAGTCATGAATGATTTTTAAATGGTTTTAAAAATGGTAAAAAAGGTTCATTTTCGAGGGTTACTGGTTTTTTATTCTCCTAATCAATCGCTTTCGAGGATGAAGTTTGTAAAATTCCAATTAAGGATTTAAGAAAACTAACGAGAGGAACAGCAACAATTAACCCTAAAAATCCCGCTATTCTAGCGCCAATTAACAAGGAAAGTAAAATTAAAACTGGGTTTAATCCGGTAAATCTTCCTAATAACCGAGGTGCGATTCCATTTTCTACAATTTGATCAACAATAATGGCTGTTATTAAAACTTGTACTCCTAACCAAATACTATTTAAAGCGACTAAAAAGCAAACTAAACTAATCGCTAAACTTGCGCCAAAGGGAAAGAAAGCCATAACTCCAATTACAATTCCAAATAATAACCCAAAGGGAACCTGAATTATTAGGAATGCTAAGGTCATAAATACACCCAAAAGTCCAGCAACGGAGGCTTGACCGATCAAATAGTTTTTAAAATTTTTCTTTAAAGCAGTGCGAATGGGAACTCTAATTCTACTGGGAAATAATTTATAGAAATCATCCCAAAGTTCTTCTCCGTGTAATAATAGATAAAATGTCATAGCGCCAATAATCACCACATCTAAGACTCGACCAAAAACCGTGAAAATTCCTCCAATGACATCTGCTCCTAAACTTTGAACTTGATTGGATAATCGTTCTAAAAGTTGAACAGTAACGCCACCGAGATTAACCGGAATATTCCGACTAATTGCCCAAGTTTCAAAGGTTTTAATTTGTTCAGTTGCTGATTTAATCCAACTGGGAAGACCTTCAATTAAGGTATTAAATTGTTGAATGATAATCGGAAATAAGGTAATCCCTAATATTCCTACAATGATCAAGGTAATCAATAATACAGCTAAAATTGCAACGGTTCGTTTCAATTGATATCGTTGCAGGATTTGGACTGGATAATCTAGGAGAAAAGACAGTAAAGTTGCCGTTATAAAAACATTAATAATGGGCTTAAAGTATTCTAGCGTTAGTAATAAAAGCCAACCATTTAAGACCAAGGTTGGAATCACTAAGGCAATCAATAGTAATCTGAGCCACTCAGGTTTAGAATTCATTTTATTCTTCAATCAATTCAAAAATTCAGGATTTAGGGTCAATCAATCCTTGCTGCTGATCAATTTATGAATCAATTATAGTGCGTGGATCTGATTTTAATGTTTTAATTTTTCTTAAATTTTTTAAAATTTAAGTCCAGCTTTTATTGATGAGGGAGGTTAATTCCAACTCTGTTCCTTGGAAGAATTTTTAAGCAGATGACTTGCGGATTAGAACAAGATTTCGTATTCTGTAGGATACCTAAATCATGTAGTTTTTGGTTTGACCTCAGTTAATTCTTTGAAGCATCTATGTTTAGACTTTCTCAAATTAATCGTTTTCTCGTGGGTAAACCGTTACCCACTAGCTCCTATACCCATGAACGACTCACCAATTTTGCCGCTTTAGCTATTTTAGCTTCCGATGCTTTATCTTCTGTCGCTTATGCAACGGAGGAAATTTTATTAATTTTAGTTGCTGCTGGAAGTAATGCTTTAGGACTATCTTTACCCATTGCAAGTGGGATTATTTTATTGTTGTTTGTGATTACCTTATCCTATCGTCAAACGATTCGCGCCTATCCTCAAGGAGGAAGTGCTTATTTAGTAGCAAAGGAAAACCTTGGTTTACACGCGGGATTAGTCGCGGCGGCTTCTTTATTAATTGATTATGTTCTGACAGTAACGGTGAGTATTTCTGCCGGAATTGCGGCACTAACCTCAGCGATTCCATTCCTTGAGGATTACACGATTGAACTATGTTTAATTGCGGTGATGTTGTTAATGGTGGCGAATTTACGAGGAGTCAAAGAAGCGGGACGGATTTTTATGATTCCCACCTATAGTTTTATTATTAGTGTATTTATATTAATTGGTTTGGGCTTGTATAAATACGCAACGGGTCAGGTTGTTGCTACAATTCCGACAATTCCAGTTGCCCAACCCTTAAGTTTATTCGTGATTTTACGTGCATTTGCGGCAGGATGTACAGCCTTAACTGGGGTTGAAGCTATTTCTGATGGGGTGTTAGTTTTTAAACCGCCGGAATGGAAAAATGCTCGTACCACATTATTGTGGATGGGGGGAATTTTGGGGTTAATGTTTATTGGCATTACCTATTTAACCCAAGCTTATCATATCATTCCAGAAGAAGGACAAACGACCGTTTCTTTACTCGCAAGAGAAATTTTTGGCAATAATTTTTTCTACTATTTTCTTCAATTAGCAACCTTATTTATTCTGTTATTAGCCGCGAATACCAGTTATGCTGATTTCCCCCGATTATCTTATTTAGTTTCACAAGATGGATTTTTACCCCGTCAGTTATCTCTATTAGGAGATCGTTTGGTTTATGCCAATGGAATTCGTTTATTAAGTTTATGCGCAGCGATTTTAATTATTATTTTTAAAGGACAAGTCAGTGCGTTAATTCCCCTGTATGCTGTGGGTGTTTTTACCTCTTTTACCTTGTCTCAATCAGGAATGGTGATTCATTGGTTTAAAAATCAATCATCAGGATGGCAACAAAGTGCAGTGATGAATGGTTTAGGGGCGTTAACAACGGCAATTGTTTTAGGAGTCATTATTGCCACTAAATTTCTCTTAGGAGCTTGGTTAGTAGTCTTAACTATTCCTTTATTAGTGATTTTATTTTTAAATATTCATGATCACTATCAAAGTTTAGCTAAACATTTTCGAGATGAAGAACTTTCTCCCTATCGCTGTCCTTTACCTTCTCCAGATACAACCATTAAACATTCAGCAGTTGTGTTAGTCGGATATCCCAACCGAGGAACATTAGAAGCCTTAGATTATGCTCGTTTAGTTGCTCAAGAAATTGTCGCCATTCATGTTGATATTGGCACCACCAATCAAGCCGCATTGCGACGCCGATGGGAAGATTTAGAAATTCATGTTCCTTTAATTATTTTGGATTCTCCTTATCGTTCAGTTGTTCAACCTATTCTTAAGTTTGTAAGTGAATTTGAAGCCCAACGTCCTAACAGTTTCTCAACGGTTATTATTCCTACCATTGTCACCCGTTATTGGTGGGAAGAACTGTTACATAACCAAACCGCTTTATTCATTCGTCAAGCTTTGCGAAGTAATCAATGCCGAATTGTGACGACTGTGCGATACTATGTTTAATAAGTTGAAATTCTTCTATCAAACCATTTCACAGACTACGATTCCCTGTTCTCTGTTCCCTGTTGCCTAGCACGTAACACTATAGATAGTTTTTGATCAATTTTTTCTTAAATGAATTCATCACTCTCACTCCTATGTCCCAATTTTTAGATTGGCTTCCTGATAGCCCTATTGTGGCTTTTACGATTTTATTATTAGTTTCCTTGGCCATTCCTCCTTGGTTTGAACGGTTACGATTACCCGGATTAGTTGGGTTATTAATTGCAGGTGTTGTTTTAGGGCCGAATGGATTACAGTTACTTGACCCCAGTTCTGAAACGATGAAATTGTTTTCAGATATTGGTAAAGTTTATTTACTCTTTGTAGCAGGATTAGAAATTGATTTAGAGCAATTTCATAAAAACAAACATCGTTCTTTAGGTTTTGGATTATCCACGTTTCTTGTCCCTTTAATGGTCGGAATGTTCCTGGGGTTTGCTTTTGGTTTTGGCCCAAATGCTGCAATTTTAATCGGTTCAATTTTATCCTCCCATACGCCCATCGGTTATCCGATTATTCAACGCTTAGGATTAGTGGAAGCGGAATCTGTTGTCGTCACGATTGGGGCGACGGTTTTTACAGATATTAGTGCTTTATTTGTCTTAGCAATTTGTGTTTCGATTCATGCGGGTGAGTTTTCGGTTTATGGATTAATTTGGCAATTGTCCTTATTAGCAATTTATTCAGCGATTGTTTTATTAGGATTTAGTCGCTTAGGAAAGATTTATTTCCGAAGAACTGGAGATGATGAAAGTAATCAATTTTTATTTGTACTCCTGGTGTTATTTGTGGCTTCTGTGGGGGCACAAATTATTAAAGTTGATATGATTGTGGGAGCATTTTTAGCCGGATTAGCAATTAATGAGGTGGTAGGCAATAGCCCGGTTAAAGAAAAAGTGGAATTTTTGGGAAGTGTATTGTTTATTCCTTTTTTCTTTGTGGCGATGGGTTTATTATTAAATATTCCAGTATTTATTGCTACTTTAATTAATAGTTTTGAATTAACCTTAGCGATTGTATTAGGATTAATTGGCAGTAAATTTATAGCGGCTTGGATTGCTAAAAAACTCTATCGTTATAACTGGAATGAAACGATGGTAATGTGGTCATTATCCCTTCCGCAAGTGGCAGCAACCTTAGCCGCAACCTTAGTCGGTTTACAAGTTGGATTATTGACGGAAGCGGTGTTTAATAGCGTGATTGTGATGATGGTTGTTACCTCTACATTAGGGCCATTATTAACCCAACGATTTGCCCCTAAATTACGCTTAATTACGCCTTTGTTAGACACTCCTGAACCGTTATTATGGTGGGAAAATCGACCTGAATTTTCTCTCCCTGAATTGAATCCGCCCTTTCGGATTGTGGTTCCGGTTTATAACCCTAAAACCGAACGTTATTTAATGGAAATGGCAGCTTTAATTGCTCGTCATGAATCGGGGGGAATTATCCCTTTATCCGTTGCCACTCAAGCCCAAATTCATCTGGATGAACCCGAGTTACAATTAGCCTTAAGGAATAGTCGAATTTTACTGAATCAAGCGTTAAAAGTTGGGCAGGAATTTAATATTGAAACCAAGCCAGAATTAAGGATTGATAATGATGTAGCAACCGGAATTATTCGCACTGCTTGCGAACAAAATGCCAGTTTAATTATTATGGGCTGGAGTCAGAATACCCGTCTGCGGGCACGACTCTTTGGAACGGTTATTGATAGTGTGTTTTGGTCTAGCCATTGTCCGGTAGCGGTGATGAAATTATTACAAGAACCCATTGCGATTAAAACAATTTTAATTCCTGTTAAAACTTTAACAGTACAAACCATTCGCACGGTTCGTTTTGCTCAACTTTTAGCCGATACGAATCAAGCTCAAATTACCGTATTGCACGTTTGCCCCTCTCAAGCTCAACCTGAACAAATTGCTTTGATTCACAGGGAAATTGATCACGTTCTACATCGTACAGGCCCTCAAGTTCAATCGGATATTAAAATCATTGCTTCTGATGAAGTTTCCTCAGTAATTCTATCAGAAACACAACAAGTTGATTTAATTATATTACGCTCACAACGTCGCCGCACTGCTGGAGGGTTGGAAGTTAGCAGCGTCACCAGTGAAGTGATTCATCAACTCCCCTGTTCAATGATTTTGTTTGGGGAACCTCACTCTTAAGTCAGAGCTTCTTCCTCGAATTCAGGAGTAATGACGAGGACAAAACTGCTTTAATTTTTGACTGCATAATTGATAGTGCAACAAAAAACTGTATTGTCTAATACAGACAATCTTTAATAATCTATCAGAAATTGTTAACACTTTCGTTAAAAATCAGCCACCTAAGAGCGATTTTGTCGAGTTGTTGAATGAACCCTAACTTCAGGTTAATAGCCTTGAGGATTAGGCTAGAACTTCATCAACTATCACGAGTGAAGAGTTTAGCATCAGCCTTTTCTCCAAGTTTGATTGGCACTATTACTTGGACAAACGTTGAACTCAAAACACAGAACCTGTAATTGATTCTGTAACCCCTTGGGTCTCACTCACTAAAATTGTGCGATTTATTTCGTTTACTGACATCAACTCATCCATCCAACACGATGTTTATTTTGAAAAGACCTCACGACCCAGGAAAACGGCGACTCAAAAATACGAGTCGTTTCACCGCTAAAATTAATGCTCTCATCCTCAAACTACAGCATTCGCGATGGCTGTCTCCGAGTTGGTTAGCCTGTATCCCGTTAACAGCGATTATCGTTGGAGTCTGGAGTTTAGCGGCTGTTGCTCAAGAAGATGCACCCCCCCTGACTCCAGAAATAGTCCAAGGTTATTTAAACATTGCGTGGGTTTTAATCGCTTCAATTTTGGTGATTTTTATGAACGCGGGTTTCTGTATGTTAGAAACCGGCTTCTGTCGCCCGAAAAATGCCGTTAACGTTTTAGCTAAAAACTTAATTGTCTTCGCCTTAGCCACCCTGATTTTCTGGGCTTTTGGATTTTCCTTTATGTTTGGCGGGGAAAACCCCTTCATTGGTGGAGGCGGTTATTTCCTCACCGGACAGTCAGAAACCTATGGTTTAAGCCCCTTCCCCGAAGGATTACCCGTTTCGTTGTATTTTCTGTTCCAAGTTGCCTTCGCAGGAACCGCCGCAACGATTGTATCTGGGGCTGTGGCTGAACGCATTGAATTTATTGCCTTTTTGCTTTTTAGTGTACTTCTGGTTGGGATTGCTTACCCGATTACAGGTCACTGGATTTGGGATGCTTCAGGTTGGTTAGCCCTAGCGGGATTTAAAGATTTTGCCGGGTCAACGGCCGTTCACTCCGTTGGCGGTTGGGCAGCCTTAATGGGGGCAGCATTCCTTGGCCCCCGTTTAGGGAAATATGGCCCCGATGGCCAACCTCGTGCTATTCCGGGTCATAACATGAGTATTGCGACCTTGGGCTGTTTAATTCTGTGGGTCTGCTGGTTTGGATTTAACCCGGGTTCTACCTTAGCCGCCAACCAACAAATCCCCTATATTGCTGTCACCACTAACTTAGCGGCTGCGGCTGGAGGAATTACAGCCACTGGTACATCTTGGTTTAAGGATGGTAAACCCGATTTATCCATGATTATTAACGGGATTTTAGCGGGTTTAGTGGCGATTACTGCAAGCTGTGATTCCGTTAGCTATCTCAGTGCTGTGATTATTGGTGGCTTGGCTGGAGTGATTGTGGTCTATTCTGTGGGTTTCTTTGACCGCATGAAAATTGATGACCCCGTTGGTGCAACCTCGGTTCACTTAGTTTGTGGCGTTTTTGGAACCTTAGCAGCAGGTATTTTTGGCGGTGCTAATTTAATGATACAAATTCTCGGTATTCTCTCCATTGGCGGGTTTACCGTTGTTCTGAGTACAATTTTCTGGTTAGCTCTCAAAGCCACCGTAGGCTTACGGGTTCATCCTGAACAAGAATTTGAAGGTTTGGATATCGCCGAACACGGGATGGAAGCCTACGCCGGATTCCTCAAAGATGACGTTGGCCCCGGTCTAGGCAGTTCTGGCTCTAGCTTCCCCAGCAAAGGAGGCAGCGTCAGTAGTCGTTATTAAGTGAAAGGGAACAGGGAATTACGAATTACGAATTACGAATTACGAATGGGCAATAGGGAATAGGGAATAGAAATTTCTTCCCCTACTCCCCCTACCTCCCCTACCTCCCCTGCTCCTCTTCTCCCCTTGCTCCCCCTGCTCCTCTTCTCCCCCAAGCCGGGGTATTTTTTTGCCCATTTCAGGAAAAGGGATGTTAAATGTTAAATGGACAGATTAGGTTGAGTCAGTCTTGTTTAAACCGTATTGGAATCCCATCTTTATTCGTTCTAAAACCATTCCCTATTGGGCTTGGATATCTTTAATCAGCAATGGGTTACTGTTCTTGCTTCTAATTGGATTGATTGTGTATAGACAATCCGGGTTCAAGAGAATGGTTCAGGCTAATTCGTTAAAATCAACATCGGAACCAACTTTGGTAAATTCAGAAGGAATTCCTCGCCATCGCTTGACATATGAACAATGGGTTGAACAATTAAAGCGGGAAGCCAATGCCGTTGCGGCCAATTCACCGGAACATTTAAGTATTTTAGTCGGAGATTCCTTAAGTTTATGGTTTCCGGCTGAACTTTTACCCAGAGAACAAACTTGGTTAAATCAAGGGATTTCTGGAGAAGTATCTACCGGATTATTAAAGCGAATTAAGTTATTTGATATTACTCAACCTGACCAGATTTTTGTCATGATAGGCATTAATGATTTAATTCGGGGAGTAGACGATACGACATTATTAAATAATTATCGAGAAATTATCCGAGATTTACGTTGGGTGCATCCTGATACTGAAATTATTGTTCAATCTATCCTTCCCCATAGTGATAAATATTCTAATTGGGAAGGACGTGACCGTTTATTAAAAATTTCCAATGAACGCATCCGCAATCTCAATCAAGAGTTAAAATTAATAGCGGAAGAAGAAGGCGCTGATTTCTTGGATTTACATCCGTTATTTACTGATGCAGATGGCAATTTACAACCGGAGTTAAGCACAGATGGTTTACATTTAAACGACAAGGGTTATTTAGTTTGGAGTTCTGCCTTAAAACTGTATAACGAAATAATTTTAGACTCATCTTCTAACCCTTAAAATTATGAATCATCTTAAAGTTATTATTATTGGTGCAGGCATTGGAGGATTAACGGCAGGTTTAACCCTACGACGTGCCGGATATGCCGTTGAAATTTATGAAAAAACCAACGAAATTCGCCCCGCAGGTGCCGGAATTTCAGTCTGGTCAAATGGGGTTAAAGTTCTCAATAGTTTGGGATTAGGAGATGAAATTGCTAAAATTGGTGGGCAGATGGATGTGATGGAATATCGCAGTCATCACAATGAATTATTCAATCGAATTTCTTTACATCCGGTGATAGAAACCGTTGGACAAAGACCTTATCCAGTGTCTCGAACGGAATTACAATCTTTACTGTTAAAAACCTTTAATACGGATACGGAAACGGTTAAACTCAATGCTCAATGTATCGGAGTAGAACAAGATGAACATCGAGTCACGGCTTATTTTGCTGATGGATATCAAACCAGTGGAGATGTGTTAATTGCAGCAGATGGTGTTCATTCTAAATTACGGGATTATGTTGTCGGTCGTCCGGTGGAATTGCGTTATGCCGGTTATGTTAATTGGAATGGTTTAGTTGACATTCATGAAGATTTAGGGAATAAAAATAATTGGGTCATTTATGTTGGGGAAGGGAAACGCGCCTCAATGATGCCCATTGGCAATCATCGGTTTTATTATTTCTTTGGTTGTCCCATGCCCCAAGGAACTGTTGTTAAACCTCAATATCGTCAACAGGAATTAAAACATCTTTTTACTGGATGGCCGTTTGCCGTTCAACGTTTAATTGAACGTCTCAATCCTGATGAATCCAACCGTTTAGAAATCCATGATTTAGACCCTTTAGAAACGATAGTTAAAGGTCGTGTAGCATTATTAGGAGATGCGGCTCATGCTACCACCCCAACTTTAGGACAAGGGGGTTGTCAAGCGATGGAAGATGCTGAAATTATATCCCGATTTTTATTAACCACCAATTTAGGGGTAGAATATGCTTTAAAACGATATGAAGCTGAACGGAAAGAACGCACCTCAACGCTGGTTTTAAAAGCTCGAAAACGGGCTGATATGATTTATGGAAAAGACCCTGATATTACTCAAAAATGGTATGAACAACTCAAACACGAAACAGAACGGGATGTTACCGATGCTTTATGTAAAACCATTCTAGGGGGGCCATTTCACTAAACGATTAAAAAACCAAGTTTCTGCAATCATCTCGTTAAAAAGCTAGAAATCTCAATTAGAAACCCGGTTTCTGTAATAATCTTGTTTAAAAGCTAGAAATCTGAATAAGAAACCGGGTTTCTGCAATAATCTTGTTTAAAAGTCAGAAATCTGAATAAGAAACCCGGTTTCTGCAATAATCTCGTTAAAAAGCAAAAAATCTGAATAAGAAACCGGGTTTCTGAGGCTTAATTTTAACCTTTTAATTCTTATCCTATGGTTGCTAAACTGACAACTCATGTATTAGATACAGCCAACGGTCGCCCTGCGGTTAATTTAAAGATTGAATTATGGAAAATTTATTTAGAAACCGGAGAAAGAATTCAATTAAAAACAGTATTCACAAATACAGACGGCAGAACCGATGATCCTTTATTAACAGAAACAGAATTACAAGCTGGAATTTATGAATTAGTCTTCGCGGTGGGAGACTATTTTAAAACTCAATATCCATCCCTCCCTCAACCGTTATTTTTAGATGAAATTCCGATTCGATTTGGCATTGCTGACCCCACCGCAGCTTATCATGTTCCGTTATTAGTTTCTCCCTGGTCTTATAGTACCTATCGCGGTAGTTAAACATTATGAACCGTTATTCTTTATCCGCCTTAAACCAAATGAATCAAGGGGAATTTATCGCAGCATTAGGAGCTATTTTTGAAGAGTCTCCCTGGGTCGCTGAAAAAGCTTGGTTCAAACAACCTTTTGTCAATCTTGAATTATTATATCACACAATGGTTGATATTGTAAAAAATAGTTCTTCAGAACAACAGTTAACCTTAATTTGTGCTCATCCCGACTTAGGAAGTAAAGCAAAAATGGCAGAAGCATCCGTTCAGGAACAAGCCGGAGTTGGGTTAGATTGTTTAACACCTTCTGAATATGAACAATTTCACCAATTCAATCAAAATTATAAAGCTAAATTTGGTTTTCCCTTTATTATTGCTGTCAAAAATCATACAAAAGCGAGTATTTTAAAAAGTTTTGAACAACGGTTAAATTATTCCCTAGAAACTGAAAAAACAACTGCTTTAGAAGAAATTTATAAAATTGCTCAATTTAGACTTTATCAACAAGTTTATGAAGGTTAAAAAATTACAAAAATCGTCGGGGCGAGGTTTTCTCGCCTTGAAACCCAGATATGTACCCATGTTTTTTAGAAATTAAAATTGTACCCTTAGCCTTTTTCTCCCATATTTCTATAGGTTTGTTCTAATAGTTTTGGAGTAATTTGTTGTTTTCCGTGATAGTGAAACCGACGATTTAAACACCCGATAGTTTTGACATAGGAAGACAGAGTATTAATATCATGGGTAATCATGACAATGGTTATATGTTCATTTAATTTTAACAATAATTCATAAATACTGTTGCACATTTTCGGGTCAACGTTAGCGGTGGGTTCATCGAGGAGTAAAATTTGCGGTTCACTCGCTAACGCTCTCGCAATATAAACTCGTTGTCGTTGTCCTCCCGATAATTCCCCGATGGGACGATTTCTTAACTCTAACATCTCGACTTTTTCTAAAGCTTGAAGCACAATTTCTTCATCTTTTTTTGTGTAAGGTTGGAATAAAGAACGCTTTCCTAACCGTCCCATTCTAACCACTTCATCCACTCGAATTGGAAAATTCCGATCAAATTCTAGCATTTGGGGCACATAACCTAAATAACGTCGTCCTTGCATCACAGAACGACCCATAATTTTAACCTCTCCTTTTAACGGTTTTAGTAATCCTAAAATGACTTTAATTAATGTGGTTTTTCCTCCCCCATTCGGGCCAATTAATCCTAAAAAATCTAATTCATGAACCGTTAAGTTAATGTCTTCTAAAATTGGTTCTTTTGGATCATAACCAGCCCAAACTTGATTTAAACGAATGACTTCGTTTTTGGGATAAGGATTAGAGGATAAAACTTGAGAGTTTTGCACGGATGTTAAGGTTAATTTAGGAATGGAAATCATGGCTAACTTTAAAAGAATTAAGGGTTTAAATTTTGAGATAAGGTTTCCGAAACTTTTAATAAATTATCAGACCAGTTTTCATCTAAATCACTAATCATCACAACTTTACCGCCGATTTCTTGGGCTATAGTTTCTGCCGAACGCGGACTAAATTCCGGTTGAGTAAAAATAATTTTAATATTCTCTTGTTTAGCCTCAGAAATTAAATCGGCTAATTCCGCAGCACTGGGTTCTTGTCCCCCAACTTCAATGGCTTGCTGTTCTAAGTTATAATCCTTCGCAAAATAACCCCATGCGGGATGAAACACCATAAATTTCCGATTTTTCAGGGGGGTTAATTTTTGGCTAATTTGTTGATCCAGTTGGTCAATTTCTGTGATAAATTGGTTTAAGTTCGCTTGATATTCAGCTTGGCGTTGAGGGTCAATTTTAACTAAGCCATTATAAATATTTTGAGCTTGAATTTTCACTAATTTAGGAGATAACCAAATATGAGGATCTAAAGTTTCTTCAACCCCATGAGTTTCTCCGTCTTCATGGTGATGTTCTAGCATTGGAATTCTCTCAATCCCTTGGCTTGAATCGACAATTAACATGGTTTGATTTGCCGCTTTAATTCGATCCATCCAAGCCGTTTCAAAAGCAACACCAACGGTAATATAAGCTTCCGCATTATTTAAAGCTTGTAATTGTTGAGGTTTGGGTTCATAACTATGTAAATCAACCCCTGGGGGAATCATAACATTCACTCGCACATTCTTACCCCCAATTTTCTCAACAAAATATTTTTGGGGCATAATACTAACGGTAAGATCGACCAAAGAGTTAGGGGTTTCTGTGGGGGTTTGTATTGGTGGTAAAGAGTTATTTTCCGCCGAATTTTTGGGTGTAGAAACCGTGTTACACCCACTGATTAAACTGAACCCCAATAATACAACCACCATTGGGGTATAAACCCGCAACCTCATATCGATGTCCTCAATGTACCTTCCTGTTGGGTTTGTCCAGAACTCAGAGCGAACTGAAACCCTGGGGATTTGACCTAACTATAATGATAATCGTTTTCAAAATTTTTGGGAAGAGGGTTGCCCCATCCCCAGGAGCAACCTGCATTCAAAAATCTTTAATCCACAATTTCGGGTCAAAGTTTATTCTAAGATCAGAAAAGTGTTCTTTATTGTCCTGTGATTCTTCTGTGATCAATCTACGTTCTAATTCCTTAGTTTCTGTGCGAAACTTTTTCCAGCACTATCCTGAAACGATAGCGGCGATAGTTTGCGCGATTTTGGTATTAATGGGTTGGGTGTGTTTACAACTGGGTTGGGTTGGGTTAGCCTTTTTGGTGTTACCCATTGCTTATGTAATTGGAGGCTATGAAAGCGCGAAAGACGGGTTAACAACCCTCCTAAAAGAAAAGCAATTTGATGTTGATTTATTAATGATTTTTGCGGCTTTAGGAGCCGCTTTTTTAGGAGTTTGGCAAACGGATTATTTCTTAATAATTGATGGGGGAATTTTAATTTTAATTTTTGCTATCAGTGGGGCGTTAGAAAGTATTGCAATGGAACAAACAGAACGCAATATCCATCAATTAATGGGATTAACACCCGACACCGCCACCGTAATTGCTCATCAACAACAACAAAAAATCCCGATTAATCAATTAAAAATTGGGGATATTATTGTAGTCAAGCCTGGGGAACGAATTCCAACCGATGCAATGATTATATCCGGCCATAGTAGTCTCAATCAAGCTCCGATTACGGGAGAATCGATTCCCGTTGATAAAACGATTGGAGATGAAGTCTTTGCTGGAACTTTAAATGGCAATGGAGTTCTACAATTAAAGGTGCATCAACCGCCTGAAAGTAGTTTAATTCAACGGGTGATTCAATTAGTAGAAAAAGCTCAAACGGATTCACCTCCTTCTCAACAATGGATGGAAAAATTTGAACGGAGTTATGCTAAAGTTATTATTATTGTAGGTTTAGCTTTAGGAACTTTACCACCTTTATTTCTCGGTTGGGATTGGGAAACCACGATTTATCGCGCCTTAATTTTTTTAGTCGTGGCTTCTCCTTGTGCGTTAATGGCTTCTATTATGCCTGCATTATTATCAGGAATTGCCACGGGAGCAAGACATGGTATTTTATTTAAAAATGGGGCACAATTAGAAAAAATTGGACGGATCAAAGCCATCGCTTTTGATAAAACTGGAACTTTAACAACGGGGAAATTAACGGTTGTTGATATTATTCCCATTCAAGGAATTTTAGAAACTGAATTATTACAGTTAGCAGTAGCCGTAGAATCCGTTTCAGAACATCCGATTGGACAGGCGATCGCTAAATTTGCTATACAAAAAAATATTCCCCGTATTACCGCTATTAATGTCGCCACTCAAATTGGAGAAGGAATTATAGGACAGGTCGATGAACAGCAAATTTTTATCGGAAAATTAGAGTGGATTCAACAACATCAAATTGAAGTCAATTCAGAGTTAATTGAAATTAGTGATCATTTAGAAACCGATGGTAAAACCGTCGTTTGGGTTGCTAAAAATCAACAAACTTTAGGGTTAATTGCAGTAGCCGATACGGTGCGTTCTGAGGCAAAAACCTTAATTAAACATTTGAAAAAGTTAGGGATTGAACAAGTGGTTATGCTCACTGGAGATCATCAAAGAACCGCCGATAGTGTAGCCAAACAGTTGAATATTGATTTAGTTTATGCTAATCTATTACCAGAGGATAAATTAACCATTGTTCAACAATTAAAAACCCGTTATCAAGGGGTGGCAATGGTGGGAGATGGGATTAATGATGCTCCGGCTTTAGCTTTAGCTGATGTGGGAATTGCGATGGGTGGGGCTGGTAATGATATCGCCTTAGAAACGGCTGATATTGTGTTAATGACCGATCAATTAGGGAAACTCTTAAAAGCGATTAAACTGGGTCGTCGGGCCAATCAGATTATTAAACAAAATATCGCCTTTGCCTTGTCATTTATGGTCTTGTTATTAATCTCTAACTTTTTCGGTTCAATTAATATGCCCATTGGGGTCATTGGACATGAAGGATCAACAGTATTAGTCACCTTAAGTGGTTTACGATTATTAAAAAGTTAGACCTTAAAACTCGGTTGCTGTTAGGGATTTTGTAAGTTAACGATTTGTTGAGAAAACCAGAAAGCCGCATTAAAATTATTGGTTTTTTCTAATTGTTCTAAGGTTAATTCAAGTAAAACAATCGGTAAACCGTTTAAAGCAACAGATGTGGTAATTTCTTGATATTTACCATTGTCTTGTAAGCGAAACGCGATCGCTCGTTTTCCGCGAATATCAATCACCCAATATTCAGGAATTCCTAACGCAGCATACAGTTGTTTTTTCTCATCTAAATCAATGGCTAAAGTGGTATCAGAAATTTCCCCTACTAAATCAGGAACTCGCCATTGATCTAAATTAATTCTTCGGGGTTCTCCCTCTTGCCATTTCGGAGAATTTTCACCAATATATAACACTTTATCCGGTGAAGCTGCCCTTTGGTTGGGTTTTTCAATCACACATCCTCCTAAAAGATCAACTAAGATTCCGGGTTGGCGGGCAAACCAAAACCCAAAAACTAAGGTTAATAATTCATTAAATCGGGCGTGATTAATTCCTTCATTTCCCATATCAATCCACAAAAATCCTTGATTAAACGTAATATTAATATTATCTAAATGACGATTATTAACATACCCTAAATAATCCTCCCAAGTAGCAGGTTGCCATTGAGGAATTTGAGTTGATTCAGGAATAGAAACTAGAGTGGTCATGGTTTCATCCTAACTTAGAAAGATTGTGATTTGATTGTTACCTTGAATTAGGAGTGGTGCTCCATCACAGCGCACCCACTACCCTACAGTACAGATTAGAATTTGAGTTCTTGTAATAGCCAAAAACCAGCGAAGGATTCAGAATTAGGATCAGATTGAACGGCTAAAAAATGGACATTTTTTGCCTTTTCTTTAGTCAGTTCAAAATTTTTAGCTTCCTGTTGGGTTTGAGCATTCGGTAAACTAGCTAAAATCCAGCTTTCACTTTCCCCCGTTTCTAATAATAAATTAGGACGAGAACCGTTATCAAACCGTAAATAAGCTAACTCTAATCCTGACATCCAACCCGCTAAAGGATTCGCCCTAGACGAGTAAATAATTAACCCAGGAATCAAGGTTTCCGGTGTTAAACCCACCATCGATAATCCGAAGGCTTCCCCAAAGCTAATATCCCATTGTGACAGATCAGAAAAAGCGCTGGCTTCTAAGGTTACAAACGCCCATTTATCCCCTTGTAACGCATCAGGAAGGGGTTGAGGTGGAGACGGGACAAACTGAACCGATGGGTTAGTTCCTTCTTGATAATTTTCCAAAGTTGGATAAACTGTTTCTATGCGTTCCTCTAACCATTGATAAAGGGCATAGGTACGCCGACTGGCATAGGCGGGAATGGCTAACTCTTTACAAGCTTTGGAAATCATATTCGCCATCGGACGGCGGAAAAAACGAATCCGAGACGGCGGTGTAGAGACTTCTGAGATGGCGGTTTCAATGGCCTGTTTTAACCAAACGGAGTTCACCTGGTTACTCGGACAAAACTGGGTGTAGCGAAACATCTTCTCAGCCCGGTCTTCAATATTGATGGGGGTTTCACAGATTAAGACTTCCCAAACTTTTTTTCCTTCTTCGTCCCGCAGGGGGCGACTATAAAAATCGAGTTCCCAAAT
>NZ_JBJUDF010000059.1:0-11223 GCF_046067725.1 Planktothrix sp. | reverse complement strand
AAAAAATTTTGAGAGACGCACCTAGGCGCGCCTCTAGGAATTTTAGGTTAGGGTTTGTGGGAATAAACGTTAGAATCCGTTACGTGCCCAAACCACCATTGAAATTGAAAAAGTAAACAGCACTAACAACGAAACCCAACCGAGTGAGACAATATCCATAGTGATGTAAAAAAACGTTGCAAAATAACTCCAGTGTAGATCATAACGTTAAACGGAGCGATCGCATGAATCTGAACCCCTCCTCAAATTTTACGGCGGCTGAACGGTTAGAATCTCTCAAAGCAGGTGTGTTAGCCGGGTTCTGTATCGGATTCACCCAAATGCTTCTCAGCAGCCTGAACCTGTGGCTGTGGAGCCAACCCCTCAATATCCTTGTTTCTGTGCCCTTAACGGCTGTGAGTGGGTTTTTGTTTGGTGTCACCTATCGGTATATTATTCGCGGCGACGATAACCCTCAATTAAAATTAGGCGGAATTTTCGCCTTTGGACTGGTTCGCGCCTTAGCAGAAATCGAACTCCAACTTCAGACCCAAACCCCCCTAAAACAGATTGCGATTCTAGCGGGAGAAAATTTATTATTATTTGCAATTGTTGGATTAATATTAGATCAAGCCTTACAAAAAAGCTGGATCAAATCCTTTCGTTAAAATCTATCACTTCATTGTTGGACTTGAGATCTCTATTCTTCAGACTGAAGCCCAACAATGTTTTTCTGAATTTAACTGAAATTCAAAACCTCGAAATTCGGTTCACCATAAGCCATATTGCGGTCAATGGCGGACAAAACTTTACGATTGGCTAAATCCGAGAATAAACAATCACAAACCAACTGACCTACATCCGCCCGATGAATGGTTCCTGCGACTCGGTAATTTTCCGTTAACACCCCATTTCCGGTTGCCGGTTCCGATTTTAATCCCCCCGGACGAATAATCGTATAAGTTAATCCACTATTGATTAAATGTTGTTCGGCTTTTTCCTTTTCCAACAAAACGGATTTTAACGTTTCCAACGCTTGGGGAGGTAAGGCTACCACACTTTCCCCACTTCCAATGGAAGAAACTAAAATAAACTTTTTCACCCCCGCTTTTACCGCCGCATCAATTAAATTTTTATTCCCCAAATAGTCCGCCCGTTCTCCATCTTTGGGTAAACCTCCAATGGTACTAATCACGGCTGAAATCGGTTCTGGCCCTAAGATGGCTTGTTCAACGGCTATGATATCTAAGGCATCTCCCCGTACCACCTGCACCTCCATCCCTTCCAACTCAGGTTGAGTATCCGGTGTTCTCAATAAGGCCTTGACGTTGATTTGTTGATTTCGGAGAGATTTCACGACTTCTCGGCCCACACCTCGACTCGCACCTGCAACAAAAATATAAGATTCCCGATTCATGGATTTTAACGATTGAATGCTATCTTCCATAGATCACTATATATCATGGTGGAGGGAACAGGGTATGGAAAATTTGTATGATCAATTTCAGGATTTCATATCAGTACCCCAACATAATTATTGACACATTTCTAATTCCCTGTTCCCAGTCAATCGCAGTTCCCTATTCCCTTTAACTATTAGCATCTTCTAAATTGATACACTTTTAATTCATATAAAATTCTTAAATCTTTGCCCAAGATCATAACAAAGCCAGGGTTTTTCTAGGGAGAATTTAATTTGACTCTCCAATCCTTTTCCGTTTTTTCTAAGTTAAATGAATGACTTAAATGTAAGAGTTTTTGAAAATTTCCCCCTAATCTTAACTTTTTAATAATTTGGGTAATCGAAACACCATATTTGCGATTAAATTGACTGCCTAATATAGATAATGAAACATGATCATCAGGAGAATTTAAGGTTAATTCCTGTATAATTTCAATTAAGGCATTCTCCAAATCATCTAAAGATTCAATCACCGGAAGTTGAGAAAATTCCGCCTCGGTTAAAGCCGTAGTTTGGGTTAAAGAGGGTTGAATTTCAAATAAAGTCACATAACTGGGCGATTTTTCTGAAGATTGATGCACCACAAACAAATGGGGGTTTTTGATAAAAATATCTCTGGCTTGATAATCGGAAAAATGGGAAGTAACCACTTGGCTAATGGTTAAATGGTACGTTTCTTTATATAATAAAGCAACTCGATTGAGTTTAATCCATTGACAATGGGAACGTTTTTGTTCTATTTTGATAATTTCTTGTAATTGGGTAATAAATTGATCTAAGGTCGGAATTTGAGGCACGGGAGCTAAGGAATAGGTATTAATTTGAGCAGTCCGGGTATTTAAAACGATAATTTTTGATTTATTTTTACTCACTTGATAAACCGTTAACCCATGATTTTGTAGGGTATTGCATAAATGAGTTAAGCCTTGGTCGGAGGAACACACTAACACTTCTTTGGCCGTAGGATAGTGAACAAAAATCGATGATCCCACCGTTGACATTTTTAAATCGGCACTATCTTTTCCAGGGGGAACATGAATTAATTGATAACCGCGTTGATGATATTCTAAATCTTTTTTTCCCATACTGCGCCAATTGGCAAAGGCGACTTTAATTTGTACTGGATATAAACAAATGGTTTCTAAAAATTTCTCCGTTTCCAAATCTAACGGCAGATTTTCGACATCTAATAATAAAATACTAATGCCAATTTCTCTGGAATTGATGCCATTAAATAATAACTGAGGAGAAGACTTTTCAACGAAGGGATAATTCGCAAACAAGACCGCAATATCGGGGTCGCTCAATTGTTCGAGTTTAGTAATTAAGGCCTGATACTCAGGAGAACATAAGAATTCAGCACTCAATAAACGGTTTAGATACGTTTTGAGTTTAACAAACAGTGCTTCTGGATGTCTGACTTGACTTAATCCTTGATTGAGTTGACGAATCAGTGAGGATTGATATTCAGCCTGTTGCCACGGAATCTGGCGATAACGGGGGTTAATCCAGTGGGGATATTGATAATGAAAGTTCACTAAGGTTCGACAAACATAGTGACTGATGGCCGGAACAAGCGAGGTTCCATTGTCTTGAATTGTGCTGATTTGTTCAAACATAACCCTGACTAGGCTACGGGTTGTCTTGTGTTATTCAGGTTAGCACGTTTGGGAAAAACGAAACAGATAGGTGATTATAGATTTTAACTTCCTGTTGACAGGGGGTAGGGGAGCTCATCGTTTTGGGGTGTCGTCTCAGACAAAAGCCAGGAGTTTTCAAAGCTGAGAAATCCCGAATCTTCTGTGATACAAGACCATTGAAGATTTGTTGTGTTTTGAAACAATAACTATGATTCCATTGAATATTGAATGATCAGTCTCCAAATCCAACCGATTACCATCAATCCGATTCCTAAAAATATAATTTGGGGTTCAATCCAAAAGGCTAAGAATAGACAAGCTCCTAAACCGATATAAGCTAAAATAGGAGAATAAAGTCGTTCTTCGGGTGACAATTTGAGAGCCGCTAAATTCGTAATAAAATAATAGATTAAAACCGTAAAGGCACTAAATGACCAAGTGGTTTTTACATTCCCCATTAACACTAAAAGTGCGATCGCAATTCCTACCGAAATAACCGCAAAAGTAGGCGTGGTTTGAGTTGTATTAAGTCGAGATAAAAATCGAGGCATATCGTGGCGTTTTCCCATGGCAAATACAACACGAGATAACCCTAAAATTAAATTTAATAAAACCCCTAACATCGCCGTCATCGCCCCCAATGCAATCACCCCATTACTACCCGGTAAAGCCAAGTGATTAGCAACTTGTTCTAAGGGTGCTGCGGTTAAAGTTGCTAAACTTAATGCTTCAGAACCAACAACTCCAACAGCAACTAACGCGACTCCTAAATACAGTAACATTGAAATGAATAAGGTAATAATCATGGCTTGGGGAATGGTTTTTTCCGGGTCTTTAACTTCTTCCCCCATAGTGGCAATTCGTCCATATCCGGTATAGGCAACAAACATTAATGCAGTTGCTTGCAAAAGGTTAGGAATGGCAGCAGGAGTGGCGGGAAAAACCGGAAAAAAATGGTTCAATCCTGTTGATGAAAATGCTAAGGGTAAACCGGAAATTATAAAAAATAATAAAGAAAATATCGTGATGGAAACGATGATTAAATTAGCGGTATTCGAGCGCCGGATGCCATTGAAAACGATAACCGTGAGGACAAAAACGCTGAACAGTGCCAGGGGAATTAATAACTTAGAACTGAGACCGAATAGTTGAATGAAATAACCGGAAAATCCTAATGCAGCCGTAGCTGCTGAAGCGGTTTTAGCTAACAAAAACATCCAACCTGCGATAAATCCTAACCCTGGATTGAGATATTTATAACCATATTCGTAAGTTCCGCCACTAACGGGATGATTTGCCGCCAGTTGAGCACTATTTAATCCATTACAAATCGCGACAAATGCCGCCAGAACAACCGCTAAAACCACAGAGGTTCCTATCAGTCCGGCGGCAATTCCAATACTAACAAACACCCCAGTTCCAATAATAGAACCTAACCCCATCCCAATCGCCCCTATCACTCCAATCTCTCGCTTCAGAGATGAAGATTTCTCATCTGACATGATCCATTTATCCTTAATTTAGAATTTGATCAGATCTTAGCTTAACTCCATTGTAATTTGAATTACAAAATTAAGTTATTTTAAGAGTTAACACATAAAATTAGCAAATTGAAACTTTTCTTAATTCTGGAAAATTTAGTTTAATTTAATAAATTTTTAACCCAATTTTAACCCTAAAAATTTATGATAGAGTTTGAATAGATAAATTCAGGGACAAAGGATGTTCTCAGAGGAGACTCTATGGACAATACAGCAAAAATATACAGTCTATACTTTGCTTTTGTCGATGTCATTACGTCTATTTGTATTTTAGTCAAGAATCAGGAATATTTTAGTACAAAAGAAAAAATAGAGTTATTTAATTTTTCACAAAAAAATATCAAGAGTGACGACCTTTTTCATGTTTTTCTATCAGAAGGAAGACAAAAATATTTTAATCTCAAAAATCAAGCTCTTAGCCCACTTTCTTTATCAAGTTTTAAAGCACAACAGCAATTAGAAAGACTCAAGGGCATTATTGAACAGTTTTTAGGAGAATTAGAATCCGAAAATTTAGATTTAATTTTTCCCCTATGGCTTGCCTATAATTTAGCTTTGGATCAGTATTTCTATCTATTTCCGGCAGGAAATAAGCCTAATTTATGGTATAAAAGGCAAGAACGATTGAGATTAGGATATCAAAAATATTTATCATCCTATCAATCGAACTCAAACTGGTGGCAAAGTATTGATATCACAGTCAAATCGAATTTAGGAAATTTTTAATCAAAAACTCACAGTTTGCTAGGTTTTAATTTTATTTAGGAGTTCAATATATGCTTGAAACAACAACTCATATTCAAACCCATACTTTAGGGTATTGGGCAGTAAAAACCATCAAACAACATCTGGAAACATTGAGCCATCATGAATCTGAAATTTTAAAAGATGATCATCCTGAAGAACTCCATCAAATGCGGGTAGAAATGCGAAGGTTACGTGCTACGATTATTATATTAGGTCGAGTTTTATACTTACCTGACTCGGCTGAATATCAAAATATCGATGACATTTCACGACGTTTTGAAAAATTACGAGATTTAGATGTATTATTAGAAATCTTACAAAATCGTTATTATTCTTATTTATCGGTTTCCGAACAAGAAACTTTAGATAATATATTAATTCATTGGGTGAAACAACGTTACAAAGCTCTTCGAGTTGTAGCCTGGATTTTAGATCATAAAATCTACAAAAACTTAAAAAAAGATTTAAAAGATTGGGTTAAGAATCCCCGCTTTACCTCTTGGGATGGCTTTTCAATTAATGAAGTTCTGCCTGATTTGTTACTTCCCCAAATTAGCGAATTATTCTTACATCCAGGTTGGCACATCGGTTACACTCAAATTGATTCTATTTCTTTAAAAATCTTAGAAGAGATTTTGAATAAACAGGGAAAATTATTGCACAGTTTAAGAAGGCAAACTAAGCAAGTTCGCTATCAAATGGATTTATTTACGGGATTCTATTCTTCTAAATATTTAGATTATTTAGAAGGTTTAAAAGCCATCCAAGGATGTTTAGGGAAGATTCAAGACACTTTAGTTTTAGAAGAAAAAATAACCCAAGAAATATCATCCAATCTCAAGTCTGAACTTCCTAATTTTGTCAATTTATTAGCTCAGGATCGCTATCAATATTGGCAAGAATGGGAACAATTGCGACATCAGTATTTAAAATCAGAAACCCGCTATGGATTTCACATAGAATTGCTGCACCCTGTTACGAGTAAAAACAATCCATGAAGGACAGAATAAAATTGACCCTTTCAAATTGATTGGGATTGCCTTAACTCGTTTCAATCAGAATCAAGAATTAGGAACAGAAAATAGATCAAGCTTGAGATTAATTTCTACTATAAAATTTCACAATCTTGAGCAAGTTTTAAAGTTTAATTCCCAAAACTTGGGTGAATGCACCTCTGGCTTGGGTAACACCAATGGTGCGTTGAGACGCTTCCATCATCGGACGCCGTAAGCTAACAACAATAAATTGAGCTTGTTCGGTTTGACTTTTAATCATTTTTGCCAATCTTTCCACGTTCGCTCCATCTAAAAACATATCAACTTCATCAAAAGCATAAAACGGGGAAGGACGATATCTTTGTAGCGCAAAAATAAAGCTTAAAGCCGTTAAAGATTTTTCACCTCCTGACATTGAGGTTAACCGTTGAACGGGTTTTCCTTTGGGGTGAGCAATTAAATTTAACCCACTACTAAAGGGATCTTCTGGGTTATCAATTTCTAAATAGCCATCTCCTTCAGAGAGTTGAGCAAAAATCGTTTGGAAATTCTCATTAACGGCATCAAAAGCTTCTTGAAAAGCGCGACGGCGTAAGGTGGTAAAATTCTCAATTCTTAATAATAATTCGGTTCTTTCTCCTTCTAAGGTGGTTAATTTTTGGGTTAATTCTTCTAACCGAGTTTGAGTGCGTTCAAATTCTTCTAACGCTAACATATTTACAGGTTCTAAGGCTTCCATACGTTTTTGGAGCGATCGCAAATCCCGTTGTAACGCGGCTAAATCTAAATTATTAGGAAGATTCGGTAACGGTTCAGGCAGTTCTGAGCGAATAGCCGCAATTTGTTCTAATTTAATTGTTAATTGTTCCCGTCGTCCCTGTTGAGTTTCTTGTAATTTCTCAATTTGCCAATCTAATTGTTGTTTGGCTAACCGCAATTCTCCTAAGAGATTTTCAACCTGATCCCGTTGTTTTTTCTCCTCTCCTAATTTCGCTTCCACTTGAGAAACTTTTACACGGGTTTGTTGTATTTTTTGATAAATTTCTGCTAATTGAACCTTGACAGTTTCTAACTTTTGTGTTATGGATTTCTGTTCTTGACGAATGGCTTCTAATTTCTGATTTCCCTCTTGAATTTTATCCTGTAAACGGGTTTGTTGATTCTCAATTTCAATTAACCGTTGTTGCACAGTTCTTAGGGCATTGTCTTTTTGTTGTAACTCGGTTTCTTGGGTTCTTAATACCCCTTGAAGTTGTTGCCATTCACTATGACTATGGGTGGCTTCTAATTGCGCTAAAACTTCCCGATCTTGTTGTAATTTCGTTTCTAAATTGGGAATTTCTGCCTCTAAATTCTTTAAGCGAATTTGGGCGGTATTGAATTCTTGGGTATTTTTTTCTAATTGCGATCGCAGTTGTTCCTGTTGATTTCTTAACGTTTTAATTTCCGACTCTAATAAGGAAACTTGTTGTTGATGATCTCGCAAGGTTTGTCTAACTTCGTTGAGTTGTTGCGATCGCAATTTCACCGTTTGACTCGCTTCTTCAATACTACGGTTACACCGTTCTAAAATTCGTTCAATTTCCTCTAACCGTTCTTTCAATGCTGCAATATTTCTGGCTTCGGCTGACCCTTGATCTGTGCCAAAATGTAACGTAGACCGAGAGGAAACACTTCCCCCCGTCATCGCTCCGGTTGTTTCTAATAATTCCCCTTCTAAAGTTACAATGCGATATTGTCCTAACACTTTTCGAGCATTACTTAAATTATTAAACACTAAAGTATTACCAAAAACATAAGCAAAAATATCTTGATATCGCGGTTCATATTCGATTAAATTTACCGCTAAATCAATTAACCCTGGCAAGTTTCGCATTGTGGCTAAATTAGGAAGATTAGAACGATTTCCTTGAATTTTATTTAACGGTAAAAACGTTGCTCGTCCCGCTTGTTGACGCTTCAAAAATTCAATTGCGGCCGCCGCCACACTATCATCTTCTACCACAATATGACCCAACCTCGCACCCGCCGCCGTTTCCAAGGCTAACTGATATTGGGGTTCAACTTGTCCCAACTGACACACCAACCCACAAAGCCCGGAAATACCCGACTGAGCAATAATTTTAGTCGCATAACTTCCCGTCGCCTCTTGTTGGGCTTGGTGTTGCGCTTCTAATTTATCCAATTTGCGCTGACGTTCCCGTTGTTCCTGTAACAGACGGGTTTGGGTTTCCTGTTGTACCTGTAAGTTGGTTTCCGCCTCTGTCACCTGTTGGGTTAGAGTTGTCACCTCTTGAGACGTCGCATCCCGTTGAGTGGTCGCCGTTTCCAGGGCTATTGTTTTTTGCGATAACTCCTCAGCCAAGGTCGTAATAGAGTGTTGCTGTTCGGAAAGTTGCTTTTGCAGTTGGTCAACTCGTTCCCGCAGCCGCGCTTGTTCGGTGCGATGGGGATCAAGGGTTTTTTGTAAGGTTTCAATTTGACGGTGCAGTTCCGTTTGTTGCACCATCCAGCTTTCGGCTTGTTGGGCGACCTGAGACGTCGCCTCCCGACTGCGTTCGACCGTGACTTGCAGGGTGTCCCGTTCCCGTTGGCGTTGACCCAAATTTAAGGTTTCCTGGTCTTTTTCAATGGCTAGAGTATCCAGGGTTTGATATTGTTGACGCAGTTCTTGTTCGGTTTGGTGAATTTGAGTAACGGTTTGTTGCAGGGCGGTTTCCAGTTCCGCAGACCGGGTTTGGAGTTGACGCTGTTGGGCTTCTTCGGTGGCTAAACTCGACTGAAGGGCGATGAGTTCTTCTTCCCCCATCGCCTTAACATGAGCGTTGAGTTCTTCGAGTTGTACCGAGGTGGTGTGAATTTGTTGATCTTTTTGTTGACGTTGTTCGTTCAGTTCCGTTAACGTGCGATCATCGGCTTCTATTTGTTCCCGTAGTCGTCCTTGTTGATGTTGTAACGTTTGATAATTAAGAACCGTTTCCCACTGACTTTTTTGTTGAAATTCTTCTCGAAGTTGTTGATATTTTTCAGCTTTTGAACGATCTTTATCTAAGCGATCGCGTTGGGCAATTAATTCTTGTTCTACAATACGACTGCGTTCTTCTCGATCCTTAACCGCATCTAATTTTTCCTTCGCTAAAGTAATTTTTCGATCAAAGGAAGCCACCCCCGCCAACTCATCAATAATTTCTCGACGTTCACGGGGTTTCATCGTAATAATACCCGTCACATCTCCTTGTAAAACCACGTTATATCCTTCGGGATAAATACGCAGTTTATTTAACTGTTCATGCAGTTCCGTTTGAGTACAAGCTTCCCCATTAATATAATAAGTCGAGGTATAAGTTCCTTGTTTTGTAACTCTTAATTTCCGCGAAATTGTCCATTCTAAATCAACTGGAACTCCCAGTGAAACACGCATCTTGCCTGTCTCTGTCTCAATTTCTAATCCCGTTTCTTCCCCTAACTCTTCCATTTCCGGGGATAAACCATTATTCATCTCATCATTATTTCTTCCCAAAGGTTCGCCGTCATAGTCTGACAAGTCAAACGTCACCGTTACAACGGTTTCAACGGTGGTTTTGCGACTTTGGGCGTTATTCACGAGATCGGGTAAACGTTCCGCCCGCATTCCTTTAGAAGAGGATAATCCCAAAGCAAATAATAACGCATCCAGAATATTTGATTTACCCGAACCATTCGGCCCAGAAATGACCGTAAAACCCGGTAGTAATGGGACTGCTGTTGTCCCACCAAAGGATTTAAAGTTAGTCAGTTCGACGCGCTTAATATGAACCATTTGGGCGGATGTAGATGAATCATCTTAGTGGGGACAACTCAAGGGGGTAGTTGTCGGAAGAATCAATAATATTATCAGTTTAGGGTTAATCAAGCAAGGTAATGGGCATTTTTCAACTACAGTAACACAGTTATCTGTCCTCAGTCATCGGTTCATCGCGTTGAAACTGATTTCATCTGGGCAAACAAATTGTTTTAAATTAGCTAAACCCAGCAAAATTTAACCGGATTTAGTCTACTAGGGATTTAATAATAGAATTGTTTAAAAATTTTACAGTTGAATTGGGGAATAGGGAAGATAGCGATCGCTTATAATCAACTATAATTGATTATAAGTTTTCTCAAAAGTAGGTGATAAGATGTCTTCCATTCTCACTAACCCTCAACCTAGTCAGTCTGAACCGATGACTCAAACTAGCTCTGAAGTGTCCTTTATGGAATTATTAACCGAAATCCAAAAAACTCCTAGAGAATATTGGTTTCATTTGTTCCAAATTCTGCACGCATTTCGAGAAGCGATCGGATTAGATCATTCTGCTGAAAATGAAATCAGCGACTCAGAGGAAGAACAATTAGAACAAACTCAAAAAAATCAGGCTGCTATTGAATTACTAAGACAATGGAGAGAAGCAGATGATGACCAGGAACAAAAAGAAACGTGGGCAATTCTTGCTAAAGCCTTAGAAGTTAATGAATAATTTAATATTAATCCGATTATGAGACTAATTTTTTTAGATTCTGCACCTTTGGGAATGATTTCTCATCCTAAAGCAACGGCAAGCGCTTTAAACTGTCAATTATGGCTAGAAAATTTACTGGCTCAGAATGAAATTATTGTGTTACCGGAAATTGTTGACTATGAACTGAGGCGAGAATTAATACGAGTTAATAAAGAAGCTAGTATCAACAAGCTTAATCAATTAAAATCAGTCTTACGATATTTACCCCTTACAACGGAAACAATGCTATTAGCCGCGCAATTTTGGGCAGAGGCACGAAAGGCAGGAAAACCCACAGCCGATAATAATGCTCTGGATGCTGATATGATTTTAGCGGCTCAA
>NZ_JBJUDF010000058.1:0-10205 GCF_046067725.1 Planktothrix sp. | reverse complement strand
CTCTAGCTTGTATCAATCGATTAGATTATGAAAACGCAAGAGTAGGATTTTAATTCAACAATAATTTTTATCTTTGTTCTACTCATGAAGGAGATCAAAACATTAAGCCTAGTCCTCTACAGACTCTTCCTCTAAAGCCTGAATTTTTAATAAAAGTTCTTCTTCCTGAATTTCAAACTCTTCCTCAGAAATGTTTCCCATATCATAAGCTAGTTGTAATGATAGTAATAATTTGTGCAAATTTTCAGTCTCATTATATTCTGTATTTGCACGCTCTTGAATTTTCTCTCCAATCCACATCAAACCACCAATAGGCCCGGTAACAGGAAAGCATAAAAGATCAAGAAACATAATTGACACTCTCCTTACATAAGTTGGGCAAAGGTATAGGGTGCGGTTAAATTGTTATAGCGAATTCGCAAGCGATCGCCAAACTGTTGATCAATCGCTTCAACGTTTTGGCTAAATTCCGGCTCTTCCTCCCAAGGAATTAAATAAGCTGCATTGTAAATCATGTCATCCGTCATCGGATCGCTTTCGACCACCTCTTGAGCGCAATGATTTAATTGATCCCTAAAGACTTGAATAATGTCTTGTTTCCGTTGAAATACAGTGCCTTCAATGAGTTGACCGATATGGATAATTTCTTCCATCGTTAAGTTTTTCCCCATCATCGCATCCCGTTGTTGCTTTAACTCAGGATTAGACTCCAAAGCCGCTTGTAATTCCGACTGGTTATCCCAAAAAATCTTAATGCTAACTTCTCGTTTCCCTGACAATTTAGCAAATAATTCTTTCAGTTGATTTTTATAGGGGTTAATTAATTGTTCGGTTACGGCTTCCCAGGTTTTTACAACTAATCCAAACCGCAATGGAAGCAACGTCCGAAACCCTGCTTCCATGACTGTTTCTAATACTTTTTCATGGCAAATTAAATACCGACGGGATGCCAAATACTTCTCTTTATGAGCTACCGAGTAGAGAAAACTAAAACCCTCAATCACTTCACAGTGAACCGGCTCATTATCAATCCCTTCCAACACTATTTTGTCAGGAATCTCATCGGCAAAAATTCCATATAAATAAAAACCAACTACCATAAGCAGTCTCCCAAATTAAATCGGCTGAGAAGTTAAAACCAAACGAAGTTTTAGATGAATTAAATCAAGCTTTGCTAAACCTAAATCAACGTTTCCTTCAACAACAACTCCTGTATTTAAAAGTCGATCCACCAATTCCAATACAGAAGGATTGGTACTATCTTCTCCAGGGTAATAACTCCCCGGTTCAGGTAACAGAGTCCCAAATTCCCCCAGATTGATATTTAACTCTTTCGGATCAACTTCAAAAATTTCGCACAAATGGAGAATTTGTTCTTGTAATTTTTGAATACTTTCTGCTGCTCTATCTAAATCAGATTCACTGAGAATTCCGCCTTCCATCCGGCGAATGATTTGAGCCTCGAGCAATTGGCGTACCAGTTCAACAACAGTTAATAGTAAAGGCGCTAAACCAGCTTTACTATTACTTTCTGGACGGGTCAGCAAAGATTCATTAGTAGAATCATAAGGTGTGTAAACAAGTGTCATGATCGCAGTTAGGGAATCAGTTTTTGACGGCGAATCTCAAGTGTGGAACTTCGCACACTTGAAATTTTATCTAAGGTGAAATGACGGAATCCCCCCTCTAACCGATTAGAACTCAAGCTGGGAATTTTCTGGCTTTTCGGAATGTGCTTCATCGTTCGGACCGAGATCATGGCTTTCTACTGCGCTCGATTGGGTTAAGGATTTCAAGGCTTGAAGTTCCGCTTCTAAGGTTTGGAGTCGGTGTGAAAGTTCTTGATTTTCTGCTAATAAAGCTTGGGATTTGCTATGGAGATAAGGGTCACCTTCCCACCAATTAATCCCCATCTCCCTTGCTTTATCAACAGAGGCGATTATTAGGCGAATGCGGATATGCAGAAGTTCCGTTGAGGCGATCGAAACCGAAATATCGCCCGCAATCACAATTCCTTTATCTAAAACTCGTTCAAGAATATCCGCTAAACTCGAACCGTGAGTTGCCGTTGTCAGGGTTTTATTTGAGTGGGTTTTGATCGGGTTGGCAAAAGCTGAGGAATTCACAGTTGGTTTCACTCAAAAAGAATATAAAACTGGTCTTGTTGTTTGAGCAAGTTCTTTTGCAGTAAAGAATGAATCGCTTTTTCTGCTTGATCTTGCTTGATGTTTAAAGTTTTGTAAATTTCATGAAAGCTGGCTTTGTGGGTTTGCTCCAAATAATGATAGATTTTCTGTTCGTGTTCCTTCAAAGGGTCAGGAGATAACGCACTAACATCTGGACTATCAGTTTCTTCTGCAAAGGGTAAGGATTCTGTTAGATTGTCGTTGAGAACTTCCCATAAAAGGGTTGTCGATTTCTCGATGGATAAATTCGTGCGTGATAACAAAACATCTGCACAAATATCGCGGAAATCTGCATGATCAGGGGTAGCCACAATATCGTGTTCGGCGCAGACTTTGGCAATCATTAAACAAGAGCGCAAACCTGACGTTTTTTCAGCCGCAGTTCTCAGACGGAAGGTTTTGACGAGGTTGACAATAAATAACGCATCTTCTCGACGAATTCCAGTTTTTTGGGCGATAATTTCAGTCTGAGTCAGTTCATCTGGTTCAGGCATATTAATGGTTACTAACCGATCCATTAAGGCATCTTGGGTAGCATGAACCCCACAATATTCTTCTGGGTTAGAGGTAAAAATTGCCCGAAACTGAGAATGGACTTGCAGGTACTCGGGTTGATTACTACTCGGTGGCAGGGTCAGGATTTTTTCTTCTAAGGCGGAGAGTAAAACATTGTTAACTTCGGGTCGAGAACGGTTAAATTCATCATAAACTAAGGTAAATCCTTCTCGACAAGCCATCGTCAATCGAGAATCTACCCAGTTGTGTTTGAGTTCGTCCTCAACTTTCAGAACGCTGTGGATATAGTTATCCATCAGTTTTTTGTGGGTGTAACCCGACTGACTGCCAATTAAATCGGAACTGGTAAAGTCATCATCTCCGAAAATTAGCATTACAGGTCTGGCTAAGCAATTGGCTAGGTGCATCGCCAGTGTGGTTTTCCCCGTTCCGGCTGGGCCTCGCAGATGAATGGAAAAACCAGAGTGCAGGTAACGTAAAGCCCGGGTTGTAATTTGATGAATTGAAGGTGTAACAACAAATTGACCAGGGCGAACGCGGAGGACGGATCTTCTTGTTTGAGGTTCAGCAACTGTCATGGTTAAAATCTAGTAAACGTTAATAAATTTTCTGAGAAGTTTGAGCAAGAGCGTTGACCAATCGCAAAAAATGTGCTATTAATTAATTACAGTTATGTAGTTACCTGAGCTACAATTTTTGCAAATCTGTTAGCGGCAAGACCGACCGTTATTGCCTGTTAAGGGTAAGAGGTAACTAGCCCTTAATTTACAGGAATCCTGCATCCGCGAGGACAGGAACTCTACTTCTTCTTCGTTATTGAGTTTAGGATCTCAAAAGAAGTAGGGGTGGTTATTACACCCGGTTCAAAACCTAGAACTCATTGTTGTACTTTAAGGATAACCCTCTAGTTTAGCTGGACAAAAAGCTACTAGAGGGTTTTTTATCCTAGGCTTAAGCTGGGTTAAAACGAACCTGGAAGATTATTTTCCAAAAATATAGATAGATAACTCTTGGCGAAATTGACGCAAATCTTGTTTTTGCTGTTTCGCTTGAGCTAAACGTTCTTTGTTGGTCGCTGTTAAAAACAGACGGTTTTCTTGTTGCAATCTTCTGTGACATTGGCGCAGGAAAATCGCTTGTTTTTTCGCTTGAGCTAAACGTTGTTTGTTGGTCGCTGTTAAAAACACTCGGTTTTCTTGTTGCAATTTTTGGTGGAATTGGCTCAGAAAAACCGCTTGCTCCTCAGCTTGCTGTTGTCTTTTAGCTTTGGCATCCGACAGAAAAGCTTGAGTTTGTTTGCCGAGTTCAGCTACTTCTTCAGCAATTGATAAACGCTCCTGTCGGAATTTTTCCATGAGAGCAGGCATGGAGTTCTCCTCAATAACACTAGAGCACGGATTAACCCCAATCACCAGCCGAAGCATTTACTGTGACTGAGGGTTAGACAATAGAAATAACTGCTTTTCTCCTTCTTCCATCGTAGGATTCTTCCGAAAGTCAGGTGATCAAAGAAAAGCAGACACGTGTTGGAAACTAGAAGATTCCTCAATCAGAGGATTGAAGAATCTATAATTAATTTTTACGCAGGAACCGCAGCAGATTGAGTCAGACCCACGGCTTCAGCATATTTCAGGTAGGTTTCAACAGAAGCGATAACAACACGGGCTTCAATTGCTAACAGTTCAATTCCCACAAGAGAGACGCGAGCCCAAGCGTCAATAACAATCCCTTTGTCAAGAATCCGGTCGATAACTTCAGCTAAACTAGAGGAAGAGTTGGTTTTTTCGACTGCCATGGTTTTGTACCTTTTTACTCACTGTTGTTATTTTTGTCTGGGTTAAAGAAAGTTTTCTTTAGCCCCTTTTGACATGATTAATAATATCAATCTTTTTTTGTGGTGTCAATCTTTGTTTCGTTTTGTTCTGTAAATCTTTTTTGTGTATTATTACGGATGTTGTCTGGATTAACCAGAAAAAATACGGTTATGGCTATTCAGAATTTTAGGAGCTGCTTGCGATTAGATACAAAGACTAATTTTTACGTGATGTCTTTTCGTAAAGAAGGTTCTAGCCGAATTCTCAAAGCTTCACAGTGGTCGATTTTCCCAGATCGAGCTAGAATTCCTGAATCGGATAGAGATTTGCACAGAGGATTTCCCCAAAAAATACTGAAAATCCGAGATTAATTCAACCGTATAATTACGGATGTATCGCTACGACAATACGGAGATATTAAGGATTAAAGCAATCTCTTCTTTTAGTTAAATTCCACTACAATCAAGGGGGTTGACCCGAGCTAAAACCTTTAAAACACAGGATTTTGGGGTTTACGCAAGTCCTCGAAAATCTGCGTTGCTTTAAAATCCAGATTGCGAAAACCAGTCTATATATATAGGTGTAAGTTCGCTAACCGCTCAACAAAACTTACTCAAACGGACTCCAAGGCTATAGCACTACGGATTACAGTTAGGACTTTTTTGAATCCAGCAAACCGTTTCACTTCTTACTGGGAAGCACTGAGCTTGTCGAAGTGTTCTCAGTTAAGCTGTTCTCTGTTCCCTAGAGCGTAGCGCCATAAAAGTCCAGTCAAACTCAGGTGGTCAACCACCAAGCGAGTTAAACGGTCAACCCTTTATTTCTTGCTAAGACACCAGGAATGACTTTTCTCAAAAAGCCGCATTAATCTGTCGTTAAAGAGAACTGGCTAAACGAGACTGACAAGCCAGACCAAAACGGTAACGGTGAGGTGAGGCCACTATAACGGTCGTAGTAACACTCACCCTCAAAGTATAATCCGGTGGACAGTAGCATCCTAAAATCAATCCCAATGGTAAACACACTAGAAATCAAAGCTAGTGGTCTACCAACCCGGAGGGTTTGGATTCCAAAACCCAATAGAAGTGAAAAACGACTGTCCAAAGACAATGACAAGGGTCAACTTGGAGAGAAGCCGTGTGATGTAAAAACATCACGCACGGTTTTGAAGCCCAGCATAAGGGGTGACTCTCCAGCTTAGGTTAACGGAGTGTCAAGAATTCACTTGTCGCTTGACTTCCTGTTCAATCTGATTGGGAATATTTTCTATCTGGGCTGAAAGTTGTTGTAGAGATTGTTCTACTTTTTGATGGAGTTCGTTCATTTGATGTTGTTGTAAATTTCCCCATTGAGGCAATTGATTAATAAATTGTTGAAGATCGACTATCACATGAGTTAGAGTATTGATTTGTTCTAATTCGGGGCGTTGTTGGAACGTTTGAACAATCACTTCTAACTCTGATTGCATCATCGTTAAGGTTTTTTCTAATAAATTTTGACGTTCTAACAAATTTTGAATCACAACCATTAAGGATTGTAATTCCTGCGCTAATTGAGGATTGGGAGTAAACGCTAGTCCTGAAGAAATATTCAAAGTATTAATGGTATTTTTTAATTGATCCATTAATCGTTCTAAATTTCCTTGATGATCCTGCACCAAACTTTTTGTATTTGCAATATTTTTACGAGTTTTTTGAGCTAATAATTGCCGATTTAACCAATTTAATCCTAATGCTAAAGACCCTGGAATAACAGAATAAGTAATGGCTGTTCCTGTCAGCGTACTAAAAGAACCGATAATTGTGGCAATAATTAAAATTAATTCTAGGATTTCTAGCCATTGTTTCCGACTCAACATATTTAATCATCTCACTGTAAATTATTGGTACTCAAGGAGGAGAATCGTGAAGGCTTTTTGATGGAGCTATCCCGATTATCACCTCTTTTAAATTTGCAGAATCAATCGAGCTAAATTAAAATAAATTAAAACCCCTAAAACATCAACGGCTGTTGTAATAAACGGTGCGGACATCAAAGCGGGATCTAATCCTAATGAACGAAATAAAAAGGGTAAAGATGAACCTGCTACCGAAGCTAAGATGGAAATTGCAACTAAACTTACTCCTACGGCTACTGCAACAGGTAAATTCCCTTGCACAACAAATGTATTTGCCCAAATTGTAGCTAAAATTCCTAAGACTGAACCTAATAATGCTCCTGCTAATCCTTCGCGCCAAATCACTTGTAATGGCCCCATCGCTCGAATTTCATCGGTATTCATTCCCCGAATCACAACTGTTGAAGATTGCGCTCCTACGTTACCTCCTGTTCCCGTGAGTAAGGGAATAAAAAATGAGAGTGCTACCACTTGTTGTAACAATTCTTGTTGAGTTTTCAAAATTGAACCCGTGACACTATTTGTTAAGAGTAAAACTAATAACCAAACCACCCGCCTTCGAGCAATTGTCAGTAAATTTGCTTGAAAATAATTATCGCCATCGGTTTGTACTCCGCCCAAGGCATAAATATCCTTGGTGGCTTCCTGTTGAACAATATCTAAGACATCATCAACGGTAATAATTCCCACTAATCGCCGTTCACTATCTACCACGGGAATTGCTAAAAAATCGTACCGTTGAATAATATCAGCGACTTCCTCTTGATCGGTATCGGTTTGCACAGAAACAATATCCTGATTCATAATTTCACCAACGGTTTGTTCGAGTTGGGCTGTGACTAAATCCCGTAATGATAAAATACCTAATAGTCGCCGATCTGAGTCTGTAACATACAGAGAATAAATCGTTTCTGTAACATGGGCTAAACTGCGAATTCGTTCTAAACTTTGACTCACAGTAAAATATTCTTTGAGGGAAACATACTCCGGGGTCATGATTCGTCCAGCCGTTCCCGCTTCATATCCCAATAACAAAGCCGTTGATTGACGTTCTGTGGGGCTTAATTCGGCTACAATTCGCCGCACCACAGAGGCGGGTAATTCCTCAAATAAACGTGCTCGATCATCGGGTGACATTTTATCTACAATGTCGATGACTTCTTGGTGCTTGAATTTTTCGCAGAGGGATTGTTGAACAGTGGAATCGAGTTGTTCATAGACTTCGATCGCCTCATCCTTGGGTAACAACCGGAACGCAATCACCTGCATGGTTTCGGGTAAACCTTCGATAGCTTCAGCGATATCTGTTGGTTGTACAGGTTTAAGGATGCTTTTGGCTGCGGTTAAGTCTCCGATCTCCAGTAACACTTGGAGTTGTGTCCGCACTAACTCCCGCAATTCTTTACGAGAGATGGTTGAGGTTGGGGGTATTGATTGATTCGCTTCAGTCAAAGGCAGCCCTCCTAAAACAGTTCTGCATCCAGATCCAGTCTAAAGGCTTAGGGTTAACCCTTCACGCTTTAAATCAAAAACAGGGAACAGGGAACAGGGAACAGGGAATTAGAAATGTGTCAATAATTCTGTCTGTGCTAAATTAACTAGATTTTGATGAAATCGTGAACTACCTACACCGCCCTAATTTAGTTTTCTTACCCAAGTTAGGGTAGTTTCAACTCGATGTTGAAGACTAGGAGCTAACCATCCTTTTTGTCGGGTACGATTTAAAAATCGAGGTTGGCGATATCGGGTTTTACGATTTCTTCTGTTTCGACGCAGTGAGCAACGAGACTCAAGGCTTGCTTTAATCTTTTGTCCTCGATGGGTTAATTCTGCACCCCAAACTACTTTTTCGCCTTGAATCAAAGCGATACCAGTTGTTTTAGATCCGGGATCTAATTTAATAGTTATTGGTTCTGGAGTTTCTTCTACTACCTTTCTCAATATAATTGTGAACGGAAATAATCGAAACACTGCTGCTTTTTTAGCTTTAAGCAACTTCCTTGCTGTTACTGGACGGCAAGGAGATAAAGGTTTTTTATGTTGATCAAGAACGAGAACGTAATTTTGTTTAGACATGGTTTTGTCTCTACTGATTGCTCGTAAAGTTCGCTGAGTGCTTCGCACACGCTACGCGAACGCCAATGTTATCTAAGCTTGTTAAGCTAACCACACTGTCTTACCCCTCGTAAAACTGTTTAATGATTAACGATAGAGCCACAAACTAGCGTCGCATTCGTGGGTATCTTGACTCAGATAACGTAGTCAGTTAAGACTTAGGCTGGTCAACTAATTGAAGCTAGAGGCATGAAGCCCCGTCACTTCAGTGCGGGGTGCTGACTTTTTTTGAGAAGGGTGATCAGCAACAAAAGTCAGTCTGAATTTGCATTTGATATAATCAGATTGGTCAGTCCTGCCAAGGCGAATGAATGAATATGGCGATCGCAACTTTAACAGAAAACTTCTCTTTAGAAGATTTTATGGTGAATCCTCCCGATCATCAAGAGTGGGTAGATGGACAATTGGTGGAGACAACCGGAATGACAATTAAACATAGCCAGATTCAATGTCGGTTAGGTCGTTATTGGGGAAATTACGCAGTTGAATCAGGACAAGGAGGAGATGCTTATACAGAGCTTCCCTGTCGTACCTTAAAACAAGGTCGCCGTCCTGATGTGTCCTATCTCACACCCGAATTACTAACAGAATTTGGGGAGTTTCCCACCTTACCCCAAAGTCCTCCATTGCTGGCTGAAATTGCGTCTCCCAGTGATGCGGCGGAGGAGTTATTTGCTAAAGCCAATGAATATTTAGAGTCAGGTTGTCAGGAAGTGTGGTTAGTTTTTCCTGAAAATAAACGAGTTTTAATTATTACTGAAAATCAAACCTTAGCGTTTAAAGCTGGCGATATTGTTAGTACACAAATTATTTTATTAGGCTTTAGGATTGCTATTGATGAATTATTCGGTTAATTGAGCTATAATATTTCTTGTTTACAAACTTAAGGTACATTTATTACTAGCCTAATCCAGAAATGGATTACATTACCAGAGGAATACAGTACAGTGATCAAGATAGTCGTCAATGCAACTAAGGGCGGAGTAGGAAAAACAACAGTAGCAACGAATATTGCTCTACTGCTTGCCCAGCAAAACAAGCGTGTTTGGGCTTTAGATCTAGCAGGGAGAAGCCGTATGGCAAAGTTTTTGCAATCTACCAGTTACTTCAATAACAGTATCAATAAAATCGATATTCGAGAAACAGAGCCTTTACCCGATTCTTTCGCTGGAGCATCAGATTACGATTTTCTAGTTGCTGATACTGATGACTACTACGAAGTTCCTGCTACTGTTGTAACACAACGAGGTTGGCGATTGATCATTCCAATTGTACCTGATGATCAGGTTGGGGTAGAAGATATAGTAGAGGAAACTGCATCCCTTTTAAATTTTGGTCTTGTAGCTAACTTGGTTCCAAGAGCAAGAATTGTAGTAAATAATCGCCATCATAATGATAATTATGAACAACTTTACCAGCAAGTATATAAACAAGTTGAGGCTGCTTCTATTGATGAATTTTTGTCAAATCAATGGTTGCCATTTGTAAATTTAGCTCCGTTCGATTTTACATCTGATGAAGTTTTCTTAAAAACTTTGCGTTCTGTTCTCTCTGAACTTGGGATTTAAAAAAATTATGTCAAAGCTAACTGAAACTCTAAGCAACAATGTACAAAATCACTTAGAAAATATAACTATACGATTCTCTACTCAACAGTTAGATCAAGACTTATTAAAC
>NZ_JBJUDF010000057.1:0-7310 GCF_046067725.1 Planktothrix sp. | reverse complement strand
CCTATATACGGGATACAGTTGGAGCTACCACTGTATGCTACTGCCGAGTCAGTTCAACAAAACAACGAGACGACCTCGATAGACAAGTTGCCTATATGCAATCAATCTATCCAGATGCAGAAATTATCCGAGACATCGGTTCAGGACTTAACTTCAAAAGGAAAGGATTGCAAGGGCTCAATTTTGGAAAGGTAAAACGGTGAAAATCTGATCTTAAATCGTTAAAGAATGATCTCATCCAAAGAAAGGGAAAGCACTTTGGTTTTATCATGGGCTAAACAGTTCTGGAATTTTGGACAAACGGTATTGGGGATTATTTTTCGTCATCCTATCCCTGGAACCAGTATTATTCCGATTCTACCTAATGGTCAAATTGTTTTGGTGCGACGTCGAGATAATGGTAAATGGGCTTTACCCGGAGGGATGGTAGACTGGGGCGAAGAAATCTCAACAACAATTAAACGAGAATTAACCGAAGAAACTGGGTTAGAATTGGTGAAAATTCGACGTTTAGTGGGTGTCTATTCTGCACCCGATCGCGATCCCAGGGTGCATTCAATTTGTGTCGTCGTCGAAGCGGATGTTCAAGGAAACTGTCAAGTTCAGGACATCCATGAAATTACGGAGGTTAAAGCCTTTGATGCTACATCCCTCCCCACTGATTTCAGTCATGACTGTGAGCGTCATCTTCAGGACTATTTAAAGGGTCTGACGACGTTAGCTTAAGATTTTATTCACTGTACTAAGACTTAGAATGTATCACCTATTCCATCATTTCCGGGTTCAAATTCCCCAAGGACAGATTTTCTGGCGAGAAACGGGTTCTGGCCCTACGATTATTTTTCTGCATGGTTCTTGGACGGATAGCAGTCAATGGATTCCGTTAATGCAGCACTTAAATTTGGATTACCATTGTGTCGCACCGGATATTTTAGGCTGCGGAGAGTCTCGTTCTTTTACTAAAATTCACCCCTCCATTAGTTTAGAAGTTGAGTGTTTAGCCGAACAAATTAAATCCCTAAAACTCAAGGAATTTTGCTTAGTAGGTCAGGGGTTGGGGGGATGGATTGCCACCCGTTATGCTTTAAAATATCCCGATCAAGTTAAAGGATTAGTGGTAATGTCACCGGAGGGGGTTGAATTTCCGAATTATAAAAAAGAATGGGGTTGGATGCGACAATTAGCTTCTAATTTTTCCCCTGTGATTTGGTTTTTCAAACTGATTTATCCCTTGGCGTTTCTATTTGGGCAAGGAAAAAAAATTAAGCAGGGGTTGAACACTCGCAAAATTATGTTGCAGTGGCCTGTTGCTAATCAACTCTTGTATCTTCGTCGATGGCCGGAAATTCAGGCAGAAATGCTTAATCAAGATCTTCAGGGGTTGAGGTTGCCAACGTTGGTTTTACAAGGAAATGAAGATACTGTTATTGCTTACAACCAAAGCAAAACCTATTCAGAAATTGCACCGATGGCTCAATGTTACAGGATTGAAGGAGGACAACCGAATTTACCCCTACAAATGCCGGAAGTTATCGCTCAATACATTAGAGAGTTTGTGAACACCCGTGTTCAGTTTTCAGAGCAACCATCCCCCGAAATATTAGATGAGGATCAACCACAAGATGAGCATTATTATCAGGAAACAGCTTGGTAAAATAACTGTGTAAGCGGTTGCAATCGCCTCCAGTAATGACAATATAACTCTGGGGATATTCTGTTTGCCAAGCTTTGATAAAATCTAGCATTCCTGCTAATAACGTATAAATAATTCCACTTTGAATCCCTTGTGATGTGTCCTTTGCCCAGCGTTGCGGTAGATCTTGGGAAAATTCAATGGCGGGTAAGGCAGAGGTTTTTTGCGCTAAGGAAGATTGTTGTAAACCTAAACCCGGCAAAATCGCTCCTCCGACTAACCGTTGCTCCGTATCTGCACCCGTGAAGGTTAGGGCTGTTCCCGCATCGATGACGAGAATTGGCCAGCCATAGCAGGTTCCGCCCCCGAAAACCGCTAAAGCCCGATCAATGCCCAGGGTTGAATACATTCCTTTGAGGGGAACGTCTGCCAAGGTCAACACTCGAACTTGGGGAGAGGTAGCCCAGTATGAAGTTTGTTCAGAAATAACCGAGGCTATCAGCAAAGGTAGATGATCTGTTAAGGGGGGAAGTTGAACCGTATTTTCCTCATCCCAAGCTTTTAATACGGTTGTACCGACAAACTTGGCCCAATGTCGTCGGGAATTTCCTAACATCAACCCAAACCAGGGAGAATTGTCAAGTATCGAGGAGAGAGGAAGTTGCCACATCTATCTTTAAGAATATTGTTTTGTTTTGATGTCAGAATATTGTCAGAAAGGATTTGATAAAATTTAACTGCGTAACAGCTTATTAGGTTTACACTCCGGGTTGTTCCTTAAACTCTGAACGTTCTTGGTTGTTATTTAAACCGCCTGAAATGCGTTTAAATATCAAGACATCATCCTGCTGATAGGATAATTGAAAATTAGGTTTTTGCTTCAGTTGTTGAGTATATTTTTCCCCTAAATCTTTTGTATCAGGCCAAGGATGACGTAAATTTAGAATCACATAATCAAATTCCTTTAAATCAAAGTCTGGTGACACTTGATTAAGTAATTTAATGGTTTGGCGATGGGTGAAATGGGGGGCCAGTCGGTTATCCGTTAAAACCCCTCCTTGAGTTTGAATTTCTGCGACTGCATTTTGCGTGGCTGACCAATTATCAATGCGCGTAAAATACCCTAAAACTTGGCTATGATCTCCCCATAATAAAAAGATTAAACTTGACCAAAGAACAATCCATTGAGGCAGTTTTGGGTGAGGAATAGTGAATAAATGGGAGAATTTAGACAAGGTATTTTTCTGAAATTTATTCCATAAAACCCAGAACCCATTTCCTAGTCCTGGCTTTTCATCAGCTAAGGTTCTAATCATCACTAAGAATAAAAAAGGTAAAGCCGGAAGGGAATATTGATAGATTAAACTCCGTTGCATCGGATCAATGGATAATATATTCAGTAATAACGTGGGAATAGCTGGAATTAAGGCAATAAATTTTTGAGGATTTAACCACAAAATCAGAGCTACACCTAATTCTAACACATAAATTAAACTGTCAATCGAAAATAATTTACCGATGATTAATTGAGGTTTAACAATCGTATTGGTAATCACTTCTAAAACGGAATTTCCTAAATAGGGATAGCGAGAAACTCCAGCCGCTTCTTGACCACTATAAAAGGGAATCATAATCTGAGTTACCAATAAAAACCAAGCAATTCCTAATGCGATCGCTATCATTCCAGAAAAACGCCGTTGTTCAAAAAAGATCAGCCAAAATCCAATGGCAATTACCGTTAAACTAAATACCGCTTTACAGCTTAAAATCCAAAGAATCGCGATCAGAAACCAGATAAACTGTTTCTGTTGGGCGGCTAAAACTGCCCCAAATAATGCGGGAACTGCTAAAACATCCGGGTGAAAATCAAATAAATTAATATTAAAAATTTCAGGATACAGTAAATAAGCAATGGCAACGGCTAAGGCTAACCGTTGATTCAGTCCTGATAATCGCGCTAATTTCCAAGTGATTCCCCCCGCAGACGCTAAACAAATAGCTTGGACTAAAAATAACCAATAAACACTGGGATATAGTTTATATAAAAAAACTAACGGATAAATCGCTAATGCTCCATGATCTCCTAAAAAATGAAACCCTAAAAAGGAAGAAATGGGTTGACTTCCTTGGCTCATTAAGTATATAATTTGATCATAAATTCCTAAATCATAAGCCGTCGATTGAAATAAAAAATGACGCAGACTGCTATATAAAAATAGAATAATTGTGGCAATCGCTATAATTTTCCAAATCGAAAGGGAAAATAAGCTGTTTGTGTTAATTGGCGTTGAAGGTTCGGAATGGTCAGGGTAGGTTTGCATTTTTTTCATGATTCACACCGCAATTTAGTCTACCTGAGTTGTGAATCTTCTGAAACATTTGTCAGGGGGAATTCAGCAATGGGGATCAACCATCGTACTATGGTTATATCAAATACTTCTTAAGAAAAGATGAAAGCAATTACCCTCCTCGGTTCGACAGGTTCCATCGGGACTCAAACCTTAGACATTGTGGCAGAATATCCTGAACAGTTTCGGATTGTCGGGTTAGCCGCTGGACGCAATATCACCTTGTTAGCCCAACAAATTCGCACCTTCCAGCCTCAAATTGTTGCAATTTCCGATCCCAACCAATTACCCGATTTAAAAGCACGTATTGCCGATGTCAACCCGCAACCAATTTTGTTAGCAGCAGAGGAGGGTATTATCGAAGTTGCTCGTTATGGAGACTCGGAAGCAGTTGTTACTGGAATCGTCGGTTGTGCCGGATTATTACCCACTATTGCCGCCATTGAAGCCGGAAAAGATATCGCCCTGGCTAATAAAGAAACTTTAATTGCTGGGGGGCCGGTTGTCAATCCGTTAATTGAAAAACATGGCGTTAAATTATTACCCGCCGACTCCGAACATTCAGCAATTTTTCAATGTTTACAAGGAGTACCCAAAGGCGGATTAAGAAAAATTATTTTAACCGCTTCTGGGGGTGCATTTCGAGATTGGCCGGTAGAGAAATTAAAAGAAGTAACTGTGGCGGATGCCATTACCCATCCTAACTGGTCAATGGGTAAAAAAATCACCGTTGATTCAGCAACGATGATGAATAAAGGATTAGAAGTTATTGAAGCGCATTTCTTATTTGGATTGGATTATGATAATATTGAAATTGTGATTCATCCTCAAAGTATTATTCATTCTTTAATTGAATTACAAGATACTTCTGTTTTAGCTCAATTGGGGTGGCCAGATATGCGTTTACCGATTTTATATGCCATGTCTTGGCCGGAACGAATTTACACGAATTGGGAACGTTTGGATCTCGTTAAAGCGGGTAGTTTAACTTTTAAAGCACCGGATGATCAAAAATATCCTTGTATGTCTTTAGCGTATGCCGCAGGAAGGGCTGGAGGTTCAATGCCTGCGGTTTTAAATGCAGCTAATGAACAGGCGGTTGCTTTATTTTTAGAAGAAAAAATTGAGTTTTTAGATATTCCTCGTGTGATTGAATTAACTTGCGATCGCCATCGGATTGATAATCGTCAAGATCCAACTTTAGAAGATATTATAGAAGCAGATCGTTGGTCAAGGCAAGAAGTAATAACTGCTTCTAAAAAACTTGGTCAAAAAGTTGCGGTTTAAGTTTTAGGGGAATTTGTGGGGTGCTTGACTTAACATTTAATCACCCTACAAATAGATTAGTTGACATTAATCAAATCGGTGTTTGACTTTCTTGACTTTTTATGATTTTATCCTTATTTATTTAACATAATATAGGCTAATATTTTATGATTTATTCTTGATTCTTGAAGTCGATATTTTCATAGAGGTCGGCGATTAAAATTTGCGTTTCAAAGTTACTCAAGGACAGAGTAAAATTTGGATCGTCGTATTCTGAAAAAATCCATTGATTGACAGCAGTTTTAACATAGTGTTCGACATGAATTCGATATTGATCGATGAGCAAATATTCTTGGAAAGTGGGAATGGTACGATAGGAAGCAAATTTTTCACTGCGATCATAGTTTTGGGTGGATTTAGATAAAACTTCCGCAATAAAGCAAGGATTTAATACTGTGTCTTTGCGTCCGGTTTGCAGTTCTAAGGGCTTTTGAAGTACCATTACATCAGGATAGGTATAGAGGCTAACTGCTGGAATCCAAAGGCGTTGATCTACATGGAAAGTTTCATAGGGTTTACGTCTCAGAGCAAGAGTTAAAATAATGTAGAGGTTTCCACTAATTTTGTTATGGTCGGGTGTTCCACCAGTCATCGGAATAATTTCTCCATTACGATATTCATTGCGGGTTTCTGAGGCAATTTCAAGTTCTAAATATTCTTCAGGGGTGTAGGTTTTTGTCTCAGTTTGAGCAATCATGGCAGGTTGACTCCTAATCGTTTAAGTTGTTGATTGATCCAAATAGTTGCTATCTCCTCATCGGTTTTAATTGCTCGTTATACTCCTATTTTAGCAATTTCTAGGAGTTGTTTAGACATACTCTTTACCGTTGTCTGTCCCCTGTTGTTAAAATTCTCTAATGATGCTCCGAATGTTAAGGTAATGACCAAATGTGTAAATCATATTCCATCCTTTAATGTTTGCTACGAATAATTGATCGGATGGCTAATAACTTCTTTTTTCCACCGTCTATTCCCTATTTTCTTTTCCTTAGAGATTTTTAGTAATGCAAAGAATTCGGTTTCCCAGGGAAACCGAATTCTTAGGTTTTTAACAAATTAATTTTTCTATACGCCGGGGTCAGTAACTCACATTGGAGCCATAGGACAGTCCCGGAGCTTACAATATATAATTTAGCTCAGATCACGAGGATTGTCAATGTCCGATCAAAACCAACTCTCACCAGAAACCCAAAATGCAATTATCAAAGCACTATCAACAGTACGTTTGCAACCCTATCTTAGAGAAGCCAACGGGCAAATAGACAACGCTATGAAAATCTATCAACTTAACCTTCAACTCTGTGCAACACTTTATCCCAGCCTTCACATTTTTGAAATTACCTTTCGCAATCAAATGAACCGTGCTCTGCAAGATAAATATGGAAGAAATTGGTATGAAGGAGGAAGTTTTAATATACAACAACGGGCACAACAATCAATTGAAGATGCAAAAAACAAAGTAATAAGACAGAGAAGACCTTTAACCCATAATAGCATCATTTCCGAGCTTACTTTGGGGTTTTGGTCTGCTTTTATTACTAAAGATGAATACAGACAAAGCGTTTTTGATCAATGTATTCAACAAATTTTCCCTATGCTAAATCTAGCGAACGAACCTTTACTAAAATAACTCCCCGCTTTCAAACAGAAATTTTATATTTAAGAAACCGTGTTTTTCACCATGAACCAATCTGGGAAAAAAATTATAAAATCAAACAAAAATACGAATATTTATGCCAAGTTCTACGATGGATGAATCCCGAAATTCTTTCTTGGCTGCAAACCTATGATAATTTTCTCGAAGTTTATAAAAGCGCATCAGATTCATTAAAAACGTTTGGATCTTTTTAAAAGTTTAATGGGTTAAGAATTATAACGCCGTTAGGTAAAATCACTAAAGGATTTTATCAAAACCTTGAAGGTCTTATCTTAAATCATAATCCATTCTATCAAAATGAATTATACCATGCTCTTCTTCACAACTCAACCCCTAATCTATTAGC